>JAGQQZ010000477.1 GCA_020425915.1 Planctomycetota bacterium
CTCGGCGACGCCCTTCTGATTGATCCACTCGATCAGGTCCGCGCCGCTGTCCTTCACGACGGCGTCGCGAAACCGGATCATCTCGCGGGACTTGAACGTCGTGTTCACTTGCATGAGCGGGAACGGAATCTTCCCGGGGTAGAAGGCCTTCTGTGCGAGCCGCAGCATGCACATCGAGTCCTTGCCGACCGAGAACAGCATCACCGGCTTCTCGAACTCGGCGGCCACCTCACGAATGATGTGGATGCTCTCGTGCTCGAGTTCGCGCAGGTGATTGAGGACGAATTGGTTCATTCCACTTCGGGAGCGTCGAGCAGGCCGCGCTCCTCGAGCGCGACCCGGATCTGTTTCACGCACTCGGCCAGCTCGTGCTCACCGGTGCGGATCGTGATTTCGGGCGAGTCCGGCGTCTCGTACGGCGCCGAGATGCCTGTGAACTCTGCAATCTCGCCCGCTCGCGCCTTGGCGTAAAGCCCCTTCGGGTCACGCCGCTCGCAAACCTCCAGCGGCGTGTCCACGAACACTTCGAGGAACCGGCCGTCCGGGCACTTGGACCGAGCCAGCGCGCGGTCCGAACGATACGGCGAGATGAACGCCGATAGGACGATGGCACCGGCGTCGACGAACAGCGCCGCGACCTCGCCGATGCGACGGATGTTCTCCTCACGTCCCGTGGGCGAGAAGTCGAGGTCGCCGTTCAGACCGTGGCGCACGTTGTCCCCGTCGAGGACGTAGACGAGCTTGCCGTGGCGGTAGAGATCGGCTTCGAGCGCCCGGGCGACGGTGGACTTGCCGGACCCCGAAAGGCCGGTGAACCACAGCACGCATCCGCGCTGGCCCAGCAGCGCCTCGCGGTGGGCGCGTCCGATCTCGCCGTCGTGGAACGTGACGTTGGTGCTGCGCTGGCTCATCGAAGACTCAGTCCGCGGCCTTGTTCGCGACGTCGAGCACGCGGATCGACCACTCGCGCTCGACGAGGAACAGTCCGAGCTCCTTGTTGCGGTTCTGGATGATCAGGTTGTCTTCGGTCGGGCGCTCGTGGAAACGGTGCACACCCTTCTCGTCGAGCAGCCAGACCGGCACGACGAACTCGCCGGAGAGCAGCTTGATGCTCGGCATCACGAGCGTGACGATGGCCTCTTCCGCGTCGATCAGCACGTTGTCGAACTCCGTGGTGGTCGCGACGCACAGCGTGCCATCGGTCCGCAGGGCGCCGACGGCGAGGTTGAGTCGCTCGCGTACCTTCCCGTTCTTGACGTGGATCTCGACCCCGACGTCGTCGCCGGGCGCGAACACGTTGCGGCGCTCGCGCGTCTTGGGATCGATCAGGTGCGAACTGACGATCTCGGGCATCTGCTCCCCGACGAACGGCTCCGGGACCGGCCCGCCGTTCTCGCTGTCCCAAGGACTCGCATCGTCCTTGTCGACGTGCTTGGCACAGTAGGTCGCGTACTCGTTCGTGACCTCGACCGAGTCGCCGAACATCTTGACCTCACCGTGGTCGATCCACATCGCCGTGTCACAGAGCTGGCGCACGTCGTAGAGCGAGTGTGAGCAGAAGAACAACGTCTTGCCGGACTTCTTGAACTCGATGATCTTGTCGGCGCACTTGCGACGGAAGCTCATGTCCCCCACCGCGAGGATCTCGTCGATGATCAACACCTCGGGATCGGTCGCGACTGCGACGCTGAACCCGAGTCGGCAGACCATGCCCGACGAGTAGGTTCGGATCGGCGCGTCGATGAAGTCGTACAGCTCCGAGAAGTCGAGGATCTGCTCGTACTTCGACTTCGCCTCCGCGTGGGTGAGCCCCAGCAGCGCGGCGTTCATGTAGATGTTCTCGCGGCCGCTGAAGTACTGGTTGAACCCCGCGCCCAGTTCGAGCAGCGAAGCGACGCGACCGCTGATCGTGTAGCTACCGCCCGTCGGGTAGGTCGTGCCCGTCAGGATCTTGAGCAACGTCGACTTGCCGGCGCCGTTCGGCCCGACGAGGCCGACACAGGTGCCGTGCGGGATGTCGAGGTTCACGTTCTGCAGCGCGCGAACTTCCTTGTACGGGTGCGGGTTGCACCACGGCAGCTTCTCGGTGAGACGATGCCAGGGGTTCGCGTAGATCCGGTACGTCTTGGACAGGTTGCGGACTTCGATTGCGTTGTCCATGGTCACACCAGGTCCGCGAACTTGTGCCGGCGGCTCTTGAAGAAGCCATAGCCGACGACGAGGAAGAAAACCGCCCACGCGAGGCTGACGAGCACGTTGGTCGTCAGCGACCACGGGAAGTCCGCCGCGTATTCGGCCGGCGGCAACGAATCGCCGATCCCGAACACCTGCCGCTGGGCCATGACGATCGGGAACGCCGGGTTCAACATCAGCGCGTACGAGAGCCAGCCCATGCCGATCTCGGAGAACTTGCTCTCGACCTGGTCGAGCCGCCAGAAGATCGGCGACAGGAAGAACCAGGCCGACGTGAAGATGCGGTAGAGGTGCGCGATGTCGCGAACGAACACGTTCGCACCCGCGAGCAGCAGACCCATTCCGCCGGTCATCCCGACGAACGCGACGATCAGCACCGGGAAGTAGAGCAGTCGAGCGTCGAACACCAGCCCGCCGATCAGCAACCCTGCCACGACGAGAACAAGGCACCCGACGACGAGCACGGCCGCGGCGACGATCGCAGGCACGAGCGGCATGAGCTCGCAGGGGAACTTGACCTTCTTCACGAGGTTCGCGTTGTTGACGATGCTCGTGAGCGACGCGTTCGTCGCCTCCTGGATCGCGGTGAAGATCAGGATCCCCGAGAACATGTAGAGCGCGAACAACTTGTCCGGTCCCTCCTCGAGTCGCGGGGCGAACAGGATGCCGAAGATCGCGAAGTAGACGACGAACAGGAAGATCGGCTGGATCAGCACCCAGAACACGCCGAACAGGCTGCCCTTGAAGCGGCCGAGCAGATCGCGGTGGACGAAGTTCCAGAGCAGGGAGCGACGCTCGCGGAGTGTCCGCGCGTATTCGGGCGTCCGCGCGGCGTAGTGGAGCAGCGAGGTGTTCGCCGTCTCGGCGGAGTAGTGCTCGGTAGTGGTCATCGGAGGGCGGGAGATTCTTCCTGATTCGTCCGGCGACGAGGAGTGCCGTTCGCGATTTCCATCGTTCGCGACGGTCGGCGGACACAGAACGGGCCGCGTGAACCTATCGAGCATCGTGGCGCCGAACTCGTCAAGTCCTTCGAAGCGTCGGTCCTGTCGGCCATTCGGTTCCGCACCCGCTGGCCGAGCCCGGCGCGGATCGTCGGAAATGTCGTCACAACCGGCGGAGCAGATTCCCCTGAGGGATGGTCCCGTCGGACCGGATTCCCCGCCCATGACCGACTCACCACGAATCCACACCCTCGAAGGCGTCGTCGCCTGCTGCAATCTCGAGTTCGGCCGCCGGCTGCTGGCCAACGGCCGTCACGAGCGGTTCGACTTCTCCCATTTCGTCCGCGTCGCGGACGAACTCGTCGACCACGACCCGAGACGCGCGGCGATCCACCTCGCCGGGCTGATCGCGCTCGACGTCGCGTCAGAACCGGACCCGGGCCGCCGACCCTCCGGCCCCCACCGCGAAGCCGGTCGAGCCGGAAGGCGACGACCTGATCGCCTGGAACGGCGCTGACCCCACCCGGCGCCAACTCGCTCCGAGGTCGTCCGTCACGTCCGCGCCGTTGCGCCCGACCGCGACCGCGATCGGTCGCCCGTCGAGATCGAACCAGGCCACCGACGATCGATAGCCGCTCGGCATCGGCTCGCTCGGGCGCCACGTCACACCCCCGTCGGTCGAGTAGGCGGCGGAACGCTCACCGAGGTCGGGATCGAGGTATCTCCCGCCGACGGCGATGACACGCTCGCCACGCACCGCGATCGAGAAGATCCCAGCCGCGGGATCGCCGGCCCGAACTGGCGTGTCGTGGACGGTCCACGACCGCCCGCGATCGCGCGAGCGCAGAACCCTCGCGGTGTCCCCACCGCCGGTGCCGACGATCACCTCGCGCATCCCGAACAGTCGCAGCCCGCTGCCGCTGGCGGCGAACCCGGCCTCACCGAGCAACGGTTCGGGCAGAGCGGAGACCGGCACGCGATCCCAATGCGCTCCCGCGTCCGCGGTCACGACGATGTAGAACGCACCCTCGACCGGATCCGAGAACGCGATTCCGTGCCTGTCGTCCCAGAACGCGATCGCGTCGAAGAACGCCGACCCGAACGGGCTCTCCCAGGCCAACTCGAACGTGTCCCCGCCGTCCGCCGTCCGGTAGATCCGGGCCGGCGTACCCGCGGTCGCGAGCACGGCGCGATTCGCGTCGAACGCGTGGAGCGACCTGAAGTCGAGCGCCTCCGCTCCCGGAACCTGGTGGACCTGCCAAGTTCGACCGGCATCGATCGATCGGATCACGGTCCCGGTCGCACCGCTGGCCCAGACCACGTCGGGCGACGGCACGGACAATCCGCGGAGGCTGACGCGGACGCCCGTCTCCAGCGGTTCGAACTCGGGGTCCGGACGAACCGAGGAGCAGGCACACAGGACCCAGGCACACGCGAGGGGCATCGGCAGGGCGGATCGGCGCATCGACGGCCATCGTAGACGGCCCGAGGGGCGCCACGCATTCGTTACATCGCAGCAACAACGTTCGCGGGCGTGAGTCGGCATGATCTTGGCCCGGAGGCATTTCGAAGATGACCAAGATCCTGTTCCCGACCGTGATCGCGCTGTGCGCGATCGTCCCCGCGAACGCGCAGGCGCCCGAAGGCAAGCCCGCCATCCGCTACACGATCAAGACCGAGTCGAGCCTGACGACCGAACGGCAGATGCTGCGCGACGGCGAGGACATGGGGCGCGGTCGCTTCGGCGGCGGAGGCGACGAGAACACCCCGACCGTCACGAAGTCGGAAGTCGTGTTCGCCGAGAGTCTCGACGGCACGAAGTGGCGGCGCTACGAGACGTTCAAGGGTTCGGTCAAGCGCCCCGGCCGCGACGGTGAACCATTCGAGAGTGAGGTCGAAGGCGCACTCGCCGGCAAGAAGCTCGTGTTCGCCGAGGGCAAGGTGCTCGAGGGTGACGCCTCCGGCGAACCGCTCGACGAGCGCCTCGGCGATGGCCTGCCCGTGGCCACCGATCTCCATGGGCTCGTCCCGGCAGGCGACCTCGCGGTGGATGCGAAGTTCGAACTCGACGGCAAGTTCGGAACGGCGCTGCAGTGCCTCGTCCACCCGATCCGGGCCGCGGCCGGGACCCCGGGCGACACCAATCGCGGCGGCGATCGCCGACGTCGTCGCGACGGCGACGAGAACGGTGGCGAGGACGCGCCGAAGCCGCCGGAAGGGAAGGACGGCAACGACCGACCCGACGAGCCGCGAGGCGGTGATGACCAGCCAGGCCAGCGGCCACGACGCCGCGGCGGCGACGACGGCGCCGATCCCCGTGCCGGTCGCGGCGCGTTCGGACGCATGCGAGGCCCGTTCGGCATCAACGACACGGCGCTCGACCTGATCGCGAGCGGCAAGCTCGACTGGAAGGGCACCGGAATCGTCAAGGCCCACGAGGAGCACGACGGCAAGCAGTTCGCGGTCGTCGAGCTGACCGCGACCGGAAAGGGCGAAGGCACCGCCGAGGACCTCGGCCTCGGCTTCGCGCGCTTCGGTCGACGCGGCGGCATGGGTGGCGACGTCGAGAGCGAGGCGAAGGCGAGCATCGCACTCCAGGGACGCATGCTGGTCGAACTCCAGAGCCGTGCCCCGCACTCGTTGTCGCTCACGGGCAACGTCGAGTCGGTCTCCGACTCGTTCATGACCCGTCGCGACACCGAGATCGAGATCCACGCCGAGACCCGCGGCCCGTTCAAGATGGACGTCACCTGCGAAGCGTGCACCGATCCCACCGAACTCGCGAAGCCGAGCAAGGAATGAGTAGCCGGCTCGGCCAAGGCGGCCGGACCTCGCACCGCATGGTGCGGCGCGAGGTGGCTTCCGCGGCTCAGCGTTGATCGAATTCGGGCGCGAACGCCTCGACCAGATCGTGCCCGAACCGCCGCGCGTGCTGCGCGTGTCGGACCTGGCGCTGGTTCATCTCGATCTCCATGCCGACGTAGTGGCGGCGGTGCTTGCGCTGGCGCATGCAATGCCCGTCGTCGATCCCCCGGTACGGGAAGTTGCGTCGAACGCGATAGCCCATCGCGCTCAGCCGCTCGTCGAGTCGATCCGCCAGCACGCGCTCGGCTCGATGCTTGGGGTCGTACAAGAGCCCGATGTCGTTGTTCCGGTTCTGGCCGCCGAGTCGCTCGACGAACGAGTGCACGCTGATGTGGAACGCTGCACCGAACTCGGTCGTGGCGGCATCGAGGTCCTCGTCGACCGCACGACGCCACGGATGCCAGTAGCGCTCGAGACGTCGGATCCGTTCGGCGCGATCGAGATCGTTGCCGGGCACGCGACGGCCGCTCGGACGCAGATCGCGCGCGACGACGCGCGGGTGATCGTGCGAGCGATTCAGATCCGCGACGAGGCGAGAGTACTTCCCCAGATGCAGCGGGGCGTCGAACGCCCGAGCGAGGATCCGCCCGACGGACGCCGTGCCCGGATCCCAGCCGACATGACTCTCGAGCACGGTCCGCGGGAGCCCGAGCCCCGCGAGCGCCTCAGGCACTCGCGAAGTCGCGTGTTCGACCGTGACGACGATCTGGCCGCGTGGCCGTACCTTGCTCATCGCGTGTGCGCCTCGTGTGCGAGATCATCCTGCGTGGCCTCGACGCGTCAAGCCTGCGCGGCCACGCGCGTCCTCAGGTCGCCACCCCCACCGGCAGCGTGCCCCGCGCGACGACGAGTCAATTCGTCCATGAAGCGCGCGAAGAAGAACTCGTCCTCACCGAACGCCGGTTCCAGGTCGTCGAGCCAGACCGCAGACTCGTCATAGCGCGCATAGAACAGGCGATTCGTCCAACCCGCATCGCGTCCTTGCAGGAACTTCAAGGCGAACAGCCGCTGCCCCTGGAGCGTCGTCACGCCGTCGACGAGGACTTTGCCGGGTGTCGCGGACATCGAGGGACCCCGAACCGTGCGGGCGAGTCCCGAGACGCTGCGGTAGGCGCCGCTGAAGATCTCGTAGGCGCGAGCCAACGGCACCGCGAAGTAGTCGCGCGCTCCGGTGTCGCGCTCGACGAACATGTAGTACGGCACGGCGCCCAATTCGACCTGGCGCTGCCACATCCGCGCCCACACTGGCGCGTTGTCGTTGACGTGCCGAATCAGCGGCGCCTGGCATCGTACCGTCGCACCGGTGCGCACGATCCGCCGAACCGCAGCACGCGCGACGTCGGTCTCCAGCTCGCGCGGATGACTGAAGTGGGCCATGATCGCTACGTGCAACCCGGCGTCACCGATCTGCTCGAACAGACGCATCAGGTCGTCGGCGTCTTCACCATCGGTGAACCGATACGGCCAGTACGCGGGCGCCTTCGTGCCGAAGCGAATCGACTTGAGCGAGTCGATCCCCGCCGCGAGCAACGGTTCGACATAGCGGCGCAGCACCTTGGTCGACATGACCATCGGGTCCCCACCGGTGAACAGGACGTCGGAGACCTCGGGGTGCAGCTTCAGGTAGCGGATCAACCGGTCGGCTTCGCGATCGACGAACTTCAGCTCGTCGATCCCGACGAACTGCGCCCAGCGGAAACAGTAGGTGCAGTACGCATGGCAGGTCTGCCCCTGGGCGGGGAAGAACAACACGGTCTCGCGATACTTGTGTTGCAGGCCGCGCAGCTCGGAGCCGTCGAGCCGCGGCACGTTGAGCGAGAGCTGACCGGCCGGGTGCGGATTCATCCCGAGCTGGATGGACCGCGCGCTCGCGACCACTTCCTCGTCGCTCGCGCCCCGTCGGACGAGTCCGACCATCCGCTCGAAGTCGGCCGCCGACAGCATCCCTTCCTGCGGGAACGTGAGTTGGTAGATCGGATCGTCCGGCACCCGGCTCCAGTCGATCAGCTCGTCGATGACGTAGTTGTTGACGCGGAACGGAAGCACCGCCGCGACCGCCGACAGCGTGTCGCGTGTCTCCGCTGGCAGCGCGCGAACCTGCGGGATCCGATCGAGCTGCTTGCGCTGGAATACTCGGTAGCTTCTCGTCTGGTCGGTCATCCACTCCTCCTGGCCGGGATGTGTGTGCGCCACACCCCGCGGGACCGGGGTCGGCTCCGATTCGCCCTTCGGCGTCGGGCCGGATACGCCCGAGCGAAGCATAGCGCTTCGACTGTGCGCCACGGCTCGGGGGCCGCGGCACCGCGTGAGAGATCCTATTCTGGCACTCCCGAGGGCCGTCGCAAGGGAAACTAGCGGCCAAGGCCGCCTGCGACCCTTTGCCGAACGGTCCCAAGCCCCTGCAAGAGCGGAGGCTTACGTCCTGATCTACGCGTCACCGCACGAGCCGGCGCGCGAGCGCCGAGATCAGGTCCCCGAACAGGACGATCACGACCCCGAGCCCGATCAGGAACACGAATTCGTCGTACCGATCCCGAGTTCTCGCGTCGTCGATCCAGTAGCCGAGCGAGACGACCCCGAGCATGCCGAGCACCGTCGCCTCGCGGACGCAGGTCTCCCAACGGTAGAAGACGTAGAGCAAGCCCCGACCGAAGACCGTCGGCCAGAGCGCGACGACGGCCATCTGCCGGCGGCCTGCGCCCGCCGCGCAGAGCGCGCGCAGCGGCGTCGGGTCCGCATTCTCGATCGTCTCGGAGTCGAGGCGGCCGAGGATCCCGGCGTTGTGGATCGCCAGGGCCAGCACGACCGGCCATCCGTTCACTCCGAAGATCAGCAGCAGAACGAACGCCAGCAGGTACTCGGGCAACGCGCGCATGACGATCAGACCGACCCGCGTGCCGAGGTAGACGAACCGCCAGAACCACTTCGACCCGGTCGAGATCCGGCCGACGCAGCCGAACGGATCCGCGGTCGCGAAGTTGCGCGCCGCGCCGAGCGACAGGACGGCGCCGAGACACGCAGCCAGCACGATCGCGAGGATCGAGATCGCCAACGTCGACAACGCTGCGTCGAGTCCGCGGTCGCGCATGATCGTCGCCCCCCAATCGAGGAACGTCCCCCAATCCCAGTCTCGCCCGACCAGCGGCGCCGGTCGGATCTCCGCGAGGAAGCGATCCCAGTTCCGCGCGCGGCGCTCGCCGAACAGGTCGGCCAACGAGAATCGACCGGCGATCCACGCGACCGACACGAGCAGGACGATGAAACCGAAACTCCAACGCACGAACCGATCGCGCGGCCGCCGACGCCACAACTGCTCGACCCGTGGGCTCATCCGATCAGCCTCCGACGGATGGCGCCGCTCCAGAGGTCGAAACCGATGACCACGGCGAACAGGGCGTACAGCAACGTCCACACCTCGCCGTAGTTGGACGACACGAACGACTGGTAAAGGTGCAGACCGAGCGTGCCGTAGCCGAAGAACCCGAGCACGGCGGACGCGCGCAGCGCACATTCGAACCGGTAGAACGAATACGCGATCATGTCCGGCAACGCGCGCGGCAGCAGACCGAAGCAGAACACGTGTCGTGCCGTGCCGCCGGCAGCCTGCAGCGCGAACGCGGCGTCACGCGGAGATTCGTCGATGAGCTCGGAGTAGATCTTCGCCAAGGTCCCCGCCGTCGGGATCGACAAGGCCAGGACGGCGGCGATCTCGCTCGCGCCGAACGCGACGACCAACAGCAACGCCCAAAGAAGTTCGTGGACCGATCGCATCAGCGCGATGACGGTCCGCGCGAGCCCGAACGAAACGTGAGCGAGGGCGGAACCACGCGGGAACACGCAACTCCACCACGCCGTGGATGCCAGGAAGCCGAGCACCAGTCCGGCAACCACCGCGACCCCCATCGCCGCCGCCGCGAACGCCACGGTCGTCACCGCCGCCTCGAGCACGGTCACCAGGAACGGCGGAGCGTTCGCCGGCACGAATTCCGCCTCGGACGACAACGCCGGAGTCAGCGCCCGACTCAGGAACTCGAGGCATACGTCCAGACCGTGCTGGCTCGGGATCAGGTCCACCAGTCGCAGGTCGAGCTGCCAGGCCGACCACACGGCGCCCACGACCAACGCGACGACGACGTTCGTCCGTCCCCGAAACGGGTTCGGGCGTCGCTCGGCCGGCGACTCAGCAACCGTCGGCAAGCAGCTCATCGGCGGACAGAGCGTAGAGCTTGCCGAGTCGCGCGTCGTCGAGTTCGTCGGTCCGCGAATCGAACACGACTTTCCCCGCTCGCAGGCCGACGACTCGATCGAAGAACTCGCGCGCGTAGTCGACGTTGTGGAGGCTGGCGCACAGCGTGAGCCCACCTTCGCGCGAGATCCCCGTCAGCAACTCGAGCACGGCACGGGCGCGCGACGGGTCGACGCTCGCGACCGGCTCGTCGGCCAGGATCGCGAGCGGGCGTTGGTAGAGTGCCCGCGCGATCGCCACGCGTTGCCGTTGGCCTCCCGAGAGGCGATCGGTCCGCTCGAACAGCTTGTCTTCGATTCCCACGCGATCGAGCAACGAGTGGACCTCGTCGAGCGTCGCCCGGGACGGCCAGGCGTAGTCTCGCACGCTGCCGAGGAAGGAACGCGTGCCGACGCGACCGGCGACGACGTTCTGCACGACGCGCACGTTCGGCACGAGCGCGTGGTCCTGCGGCACGAAGCCGATCGATGCTCGCAGCTGCCGGCCCTCCTTCACTCCGCAGCGACCGACGTCGACTCCACCGACCTCGACCCGCCCCGAGGACGGCATCAGGGACGCACCGAGCGCGCGCAGCAGCGTGGTCTTGCCCGCACCGCTCGGGCCGACGAACGCGACGCGCTCGCCGCCATCGATCGTCAGATCGACGCCGGACAGAGCCTCGAGCGCACAGAATCGGACCGAGAGTTGCTCGGCGACGAAGCGCAGTCCGCGTCCCAACGGCTCAGTCGGTCAACCCGAGTTCGACCGCGAGTTCCTCGATCCGAGAGAAGTCCTCGTTCGACGCGGCGATCAGGCGGTCGCGCTGGAACGCCGCGAGCAGTTCGGGATCGTCGAGTCGCAACAACGTCTTCTGCAGCTTGTCGATGAAGCCTGCACCGAACGTCTTCTCGAGGTCCGGGTGCGCGGTCATGTTGTAGTCGGCGTAGAGATCGCTCTTCCAGATGACCTTGCAGACCGCGGGGTCGATCTTGCCGTCCGCGACCATCTTGTCGTAGGTCTTGTAGTTGCACGCGCCGACCTCGAACTGGCCCGAAGCGACCTGCTCGATCGTCTTGTCGTGGGCACCCGAGTACGCGTTCTCGTGGCCGAAGTAGTCAGCCGGGGCCTTGCCGCCGTACTTGCGGATGAAGTACTCGGGCATCAGCCTGCCCGAGGTCGAGTCGGGGGAGCCGAACGTGAACTTCTTGCCCTCGATGCCCTTCGGGAACGACTCGCTGCGTTCGAGCCCGGTGTCCTTGTGCGCGATGAAGTACGAGTAGTAGGTCGGGTCGGCGGCACCTTGGACGATCGCGCGGGCACCCTCGACGGACCGGCGGGCCTGCACGCCGCTCAGGCCACCGAACCACGCGAGCTGCACGTCACCGGTCCGGAACAGCTCGACGGCGTCCTTGTACTTCACGACCGGCCGGTAGCGGACGGGAACGCCGAGCTGCTCGGACAGCCACTCGGCGACGGGCTCGTACTTCGCCCGCAGCATCGTCTGGTCGTGATCGGGGATCGCGCTGAAGGTGAGCACGGCTTCCGCCGAGGACTCGCCGCCACAGGAAGAGGTGAAGCACGCGAACCCGAGCAGGGCAGCCTGGACGAGTGTTTTCATGTCGGCCTTTGTGAGGTATAGGTTTTTCCGATAGGTTCTATCGGGTTTTCGAATAACCATACGGATCGACCCATGAGCGCGCCACAACGCCCTTCCCGGATCGAGGAGCCCCTGTCCATCCGTCAGCTCGAGATCTTCTCGACGCTCATCGAGGAGGGCTCGTTCACCCGCGCGGCGCGGCGACTCGAGCTGAGCCAGCCGACGGTCAGCGGGCACATCGCCGACCTGGAAGCGAGGCTCGGGCTCCGGCTCGTCGATCGGCGACGGCACGGCATCAGCATCACGCCCGATGGCGAAGCGCTGCTGCCCTCGGCACGGGCGACGCTCGCGAGCGAACGCAACGTGCGGCTCCTCGCGTCCGAACTGCACGGACTGGTCACCGGCCACCTCGCGCTCGGGTCGAGCACGACGCCGGCGGTCTACCTGCTCCCACCGGTGCTCGCGGCGTTCCAGGCCACGTATCCTTCCGTCCGCTTCCGGATGACGACCGCGCCGTCGGTCGAGATCCTCGACGGACTCCTCGACGGCGGGATCGAAGTCGCGATCGTCGGGATCCAGCCGAACGAGGAGGGAATCACCTGCGAACCGATCGGCCGCGACCGGATGGTGCTGATCGTGGGACCCGAACACGCGTTCGCCGGCCGCGAACGAGTGACACGGAAGGAAGTCCTCGAGCAGCCGCTGGTGCTGCGGAAACCCGGTTCCGGTTCGCGGCAGGCGATCCTCGACGGGCTCGGCATCGATCACACGAACTCGGAGGTCCGCAGGGCGCTCGAGGTCGACGGCACCGACGGGGTCAAGTCGGTCGTGCGCGCGGGACTGGGCGTCTCGTTCCTCTCCGATCTGTCGATCCGAGAGGACGTCGAACGGCGCTCGCTCGTCCCGGTGGAGGTCGACGGGTTCTCGGTGATGCGGGAGTTCTTCCTCGTCAAGCGAACCGAGGAGTCCGAGAGCCCGTCGTGTCGGGCGTTCTGCACGATCGCGCGCACGATGCTCGCCGGCGAAGTCGAGCGGTCGAACGCAATCTAGAATCCTACGGATTCGCGTCGCGGGACCGTTACTCCTGCGCCTCGCCGCCTAGTGGCGAAAGCCGAGCGGCGAGCCCCATGCGCGAACATCCTTTCGATTCGACGGCCGAGGAGAACACGCCCGACCCGCGCTCCGATCACTTCGATCGCGTTGCGTCGGCGCGCGACGAGCGCGGTCGGCCGGAACTCGACCGCGACGATCCGAAGTCGGAGGGCGAGAACCGCCGACGTGTTCGGTTCATCTGCCTGACGCCGTGACCAGGCTCTCGTAGATCGGCGCGTAGTTCGCGACGCTGCGATCCCACGTCCGTTCGTGCTCGACGTACGCGCGCCCCCGCAGCCGCTGCGCCTCCCATCCGGCTCGCCCCTCGACGGTCCGCCGGACCGCTTCCACGAGCGACGCCGGATCGTCCGCCCGGAACAGGGTGCCGGTCTCCCC
>JAGQQZ010000039.1 GCA_020425915.1 Planctomycetota bacterium
AGATGTGATGGATCTTCTCGTCGTGCTCGATCTCCAGATCGCGTTTCAACTTGCCGACGGCCCGTCCGGTGATCCCCGCGGCCTCTAGACGGTCTGCGTCGACGTTCCATCGCGCTGGTTCCTCGACGCGGTAGCCGAAGCACTCGATCGTGTGATCGAGCCGGCGAGCGCTCACAGCGAGTTCCGTATCGTCGTCGAGCAGACCCTCGTCCTCGATCGGTCGTGGCGTCAACCGCGCGACGTCGTGAAACGACGATGCGTGCCGCAGGCGCTCGTAGAAGTGCGCGCCGGTCGCGGGGAAGTGCACCGGGATCGTGTGCGGCACGTCGTCGAGCGAGATCCGCTGCACGATGCTCGCGAAGCCCAGACAGTGGTCGCCGTGGAAGTGGGTGATCAGGATTCGGGTGATCGAGGTGGCGGTGACGCCCGCGAGGATCATCTGGCGCTGCGTGCCCTCGCCCGGATCGAACAGCAGTCCCTGACCGTCCCACCGCAACAGATAGCCGTTGTGGTTGCGGTGGCGGGTCGGCACCTGACTGCTGGTGCCGAGTACGACGAGTTCGCGGACGGACATGCGCCGAGAGTGTAGTCCGGGCCGACGAGCAGACGATACATTCCCTCGATGCGCGCCGATCTCCAATCGCTGCACGACCGCGTGTTCGACCTGTTGGTCGTCGGTGGTGGGATCCAAGGTGCAGCGATCGCGCGCGAGGCCGCGGTCCGCGGTCTCGACGTGCTGCTCGTCGAACGGGACGACTTCGCTTGCGGAACCAGCATGCGGAGTTCGCGGCTCGTGCACGGCGGCGTTCGCTACCTGCAACAGGGCCGGATCGGACTCGTGCGAGAGGCGTTGGCCGAGCGAGAGCGTCTGCTCCGATCGGCCCCTCATCTGGTCCGTCCGCAGCCGATGCTGATGCCGTTCTTCGACGACGGCGGCGGCATGCACCGTTGGTTGGTCCGGGCCGGGCTCCGCACGTACTCGTGGTTGGCGCGCGGCAGCACGATGCCCGCCCCCCGGCATCACGACGCAGCCTCGTGCATCCGGATGTTCCCCGGTCTGCGTCGTCGCGGCCTCCACGGTGGTTCGGTGTTCTACGACGCGCGCACCGAGGATGCTCGGTTGACCATCGCCGTGCTCGAGGCGGCGGCCGAAGCCGGCGCCGCGTTGTGCAACCACGTGGAACTCACGGGGCTCGGATCGCACGGTGGACTCGTCCTCCGAGATCGGATCCTCGGCGACGAACTCGTCGTGCGCCCGCGCCAGGTCGTGAACGCGGCTGGACCGAAGGTCGATGCCGTGCGCGAGGCGCTCGGCGTCGATGCGGAGCCGTTGGTCCGATTGAGTCGTGGGTCGCACCTCGTGCTCGACCCGCGCGAGTCGGAGATGGCGCTCGCGGCGTTCTTGCCGGACGACCGCATCCAGTTCGTGATACCGCATCCCGACGGAACCCTGTGTGGCACGACCGAAGTCGACGAAGCCGCCGGCGACGCGCACGGTGCGCCCCCCGAAGCGGACGTCGACTACATCCTGGCCGCCCTCCAGCACCTGCTCGAGTCGCCGGTCGATCGCGGCGCCGTGCGGTTCGCGTACGCCGGCTGGCGTGCACTGCCGGCACGCCGGGGACCGGCCGGGGGGCTCGGCCGGGAAGCGTTCACGGTCGGCGAGTCGGTTCCCGGTGCGGACTGCACGATGCACACGGTCGTCGGCGGGAAGTTGACGACGCATCGATCGTTCGCGGAGCGCGTCGTCGCGCAGCTGTTCGGGCGGCGGGGTCCGTCACCGACTCGCGACCAGCACCTGCCTGGCGGCAAGGGTCCGCACGACGTGTCGGATCCGCTCTGGTGGCGACACGGTGGCCGCGCGGGCGCGGTTCGAGCACTGGCCGACGAGGATCCCTCGTGGTCGGACCCGATCGCTCCGAGTCGTGATCTCCTGTTCGTGGAGGCCGTGTTCGCGCTGCGACACCTCGGTGTGGTCACGTTCGAGGATCTCGTGATCCGACGGTTGTTCCACTCGATGGGGCCTTGTCTCGACGAAGACGTGCTTCGGCGATTGCACGACGTCTACCTGCAGGAGCGGCTCCTCGAGTTCGATTCGAGCTTCGAGCACGACCGGGATCGAGTGATCGCCGCGGTGCGGGAACTCGCCGGCGACTCGGTCGGTCTCGGGAGCCCTTCGGCGTCAAGTCGCTGACGGCGCGACGACTTCGATCGCGTCGCCCTGGATCCTCGAGAACAGTGCCCGCGCGCCGACGCGGATCTCGCCGAAGGAGTCCGCGCCGATCGATCTGGCCGGATTGGTCGACGCGATGCGCGCGATGTCGAGGAGGTTGGCATCGCACACCATGCTCCGGAACCGGCGCACCGCGCCCTGCATCGTCAGCGCCGAGCCGGCCAGGTTTCCCGATGCGTCTCGGACGACGCCGTCCTCGGCGCGAACGCTCGCACCGTTCAGCGAATACTCGCCATCGGGCATGCCGGCCGCGGCCACGCTGTCGGTGACGAGGATCGTCCGCGCGGGTCCGAGGCATCGGTAGGCGACGCGCACCGCGATCGGGTCGACGTGGGCGCCATCGACGATCAACGAGCACCCGACGCGGTCGTCGACGAGGGCGTGCCCGACCATTCCGGGATCCCGATGGTGGAGCGGGCTCATCGCGTTGAACAGATGGGTGACACAGTTCGCGCCCTGCTCCACGCAGGCATCGAACCCGTTCGCATCGTCGGCGTGACCCAACGCGACGTGCACGCCCGCGGCTCGGAGCCGCCGGACGGCTGCCGGTGCGCCCGGTCGGGACGGCGCGAGCGTGACGAGCCGGAGCGCGTCGCCGATCGCGTCGAGGATCCGATCGAGGTTCTTGTCGGTCGGATCCAGGAACTCTCTGGCATCGTGCGTGCCGGGGCGCTCGAGGAACGGCCCTTCCAGATGTACACCCAGCGGCACCGCACCCGGCCCGTCGTACGTTCGAATCCACTCGGCGACGGCGCGACCGCGCGCGCAGAGCGAGTCGAGCGAACTCGTGATCAGCGTCGGCAGGAACGCGACGGCGCCACCGGCGCGCACGGCGCGCGCGACGATCTCCAGCGCCTCGGGCGTTGCCTCGTCGACGCTACGTCCGCCCGCACCGTTGACCTGAAGGTCGACGAAACCGGGCAGCAGCGCTCCGTCGTCGAGTCGAGCGGTGTCGGCCGTGCGGGGTCGGACGTCGGTGACGACGCCGTCGCGGACCTCGATGCAGAGATCGTCCCTCAGCCTGCCCTCGAAGACCGTGCTCGTTGGCTGCAGAAGAGTCGTGCCCATTGCGTGCGACAAACTATGATCACGCCGCGCCCACGCCAAGATGCCGCTGAATCCGATCGAACGCCTCCGATGCATGCTTCCCTGGACCGTCGTCGGGGCGGCGTCCGGTGCGGCGGCGGTTGCTCTGGCCCTGCTCCCGTTCACCGACGCGCCGCGGCTCTGGGATCAGAACTTCCACATCGTCCGCTACTCGGACGATCCGTTCGAGATCCGGGCGGATCGGCGACTGTCCTACGAGCGTCCGCTCGGCGACTACGACCTCGTGATGGAGGTCGAGTTGCCGCCCGAGAGCGAGTTCGACGTGTTGTTCCACGTCGTGTCCCCGAAGGTCGACGACGGTGCGCTGTTCCACGCTCGCTACGACGCGCTACGGATCTCGACCGAGCGCGAGGCCGATGCGTTCGCGACGCGTGATCGACTGCTGTTCGGCAGCGAGGGTCGAGGGGGCGTGCGAATCGAGCAGGGTGTGCCAGCGACCGTCCACCTGCGCGTGCGCGGACATCGAGCCCAGGCCAACGTCGCTGGCAGGAAGTTCGGCTGGTTCGAGTCGGTCGACGACTTCGGCAGCGTCGTGCTCGATCTGCGCAGCGCGAATTCAGGGCTGATCCACTACCTCGACCTGCAACCGTTGGCACGACCGGAGTCGTTCGCGCGCTGGTGGTGGGGCATTGGCGTGGGAGCCGCGATCGGAGTGTTGCTGGGTGTCTTCCGCGCGCGGCCCGCCGTCGCGCTGCGAGCGCTGCTCGCGTTGCCCGCGGTGGCGGGCCTCGGTGCATGGTCGATCGGGAGTGACGTGGTCGCGGCCGGCAGCTTCGGGTTCGTCGGGATCCTCGCGTTGTCGCTGGCGGGACTGCCGCTGACGATTGCCTTCGCGCTCGGCGCGCGTTGGCGCGGCGCCGCGATCGCGTGCGTCGCCGTGCTGTGCGTGTGGGAGCTGACCGTCCGGCTCGAGCACCGTCGCCTGGCGCCGTTCGAGGATCCGCGTTTGGCGGCGTACTTCGGGCCCGACTCCGGTTCGATCACCTACGACATCCTGTCACCCCAGCTCCGGTCCAGCACGGCCGTGCACAAGCCGGCGGACGAGGGGCCGCGCGCGATCTTCCTCGGCGGTGCCGGCGTGTTCGACGCCGGTGGCCGTCGTGCGCCGCAGGAGAACCTCGGACCGATCCTCGCTGGCCAGTTGGAGCGGATCAGCCACGGCGTCGTGGTGCCGACTCTGTTCAGCTCGACCGCGCAGCAGGTCGCGTTGTTCGAGCGGTTCCTGGTGGATGCGTTCGATCCGACGCTCGTCGTCCTGGGAGTCACGAGTGACGACCTCGAACCGTGCGCACGGTTCACGCCGAGGGCCGTCATCGAGGGCGACGCGCGATTGCCCGACGGTTTCGGTTCCGAGCTCGTCGCGTTGTGGCGCGCCGACGCGATGCCCCGTGTTCCCCCCGGGTCGCCCGAGGACCTGCACGCCACGCTCGAACGGTTCGCGGGACTGGCACGCGACCATGGATTCGTCGCCGTGATCTACACGCCGGAGTCGCTGCCGAGCGAGTTCGAGGGCGTGTTGCGGGCCGAGATCGACCGTCACGCCTGGCCGCGGCTGCAGCCGCGCGCGGGCGAAACCACGGTCGACGCCGCAGTGCGATTCGCGGAACGGATCGACCCGTTGCTCTCACGCTGAGCGTCCGTTCCCCGGTTCGCGTAGAATTCCGGCATGTCGTGCTTCCTCGGGATCGACGGTGGTGGAACGGCGCTGCGATGGTGTTGCGTCGACGCGACGGGGTCCGTCGTCGAGCGCGGCAAGCGGGCGCCGGCGCATCCGACGCACGGCGACGTCGCGCCGGTGGCGGATGCGCTGGCGGGACTGCTGGCCGAACTCGAACCCTCGTTCGCTCCGTCCGCTGTGGTGATCGGGCTCGCCGGCGCCGGAGCCGCTTCGGTTCGCAGCGAGCTCATGCGGGGACTGCGAACCGGCGGAGTGGTCCGCGACGTCGTGCTGTGCGGCGATGTCGAAGTGGCGGCGGCGGCCGCGTTCGGCCCGGAGTCCGGCGTCGCGGCGTG
>JAGQQZ010000478.1 GCA_020425915.1 Planctomycetota bacterium
CGATCTGACGACTTGGTACGCCGGCCTGTGCGACAAGCTGCAGAGCTTGCTCGGCTCGCAGAACGCGGTCAGCGGACCGTTCTTCAACTTCTCCGCCGTCGAACCGACGGGGGTCGTCGCGGTCGTCGCTCCCGACGGCCCGTCGCTCGCGGGCCTGTTCGCGACCATGCTGCCCGTCGTCTGCAGCGGCAACGCGGCGATCGTGCTCGTCAGCGAGGCGGCGCCGTTGCCGGGGCTGGCGCTCGGCGAACTGCTCGCCGTCAGCGACGTGCCCGCGGGTGCGATCAACCTGCTGAGCGGGCTGCGCGAGGAACTCGAGCCGCAGATCGCGTCGCACCGCGACGTCGACGGCATCCTGCACCACGGGGCGCCGAGTCGCGTCATCGGTGAGGCTGCGGCCGACAGCGTCAAGCGCGTGCGCTACGCGAACCGCACGGCGGAGCAGTGGAGCAAGATCAAGGACGCGAAGTCGCTGCTCTGGGTCGAGCCGTTCGTCGAGCTGAAGACGTTCTGGCACCCGGTCGCGTACTGAGATGCGCGAGCACCCCGCGACGCTGATCAAGCGCAAGCGCGCCGGTCAGGAGCTGTCCGACGAGCAGATCCGTGACCTCGTCGACGGCGTGTGCGACGGTTCGCTCGAGGATGCCCAGCTCGGAGCGTTCCTGATGGCCGTGTGCCTACAGGGGATGAGCGCGCGCGAAGCGGCGACGTTGACGCTCGCGATGCGGGACTCCGGGCGCGTGCTCGATCTCGCGGCGATCCCGGGCGTCAAGGTCGACAAGCACTCGACCGGCGGGGTCGGCGACAAGATCAGCCTGTTCCTCGCACCGCTCGTCGCCGCCGCGGGCGTGCCCGTGCCGATGATCTCGGGGCGAGGCCTCGGCCACACTGGCGGCACGCTCGACAAGCTCGCCGCGATCCCGGGGTACACGACCGCGATCGAGCCGGAGGAGTTCGTCGCCGTGCTCCGCGACTGCGGCTACGTCATGGCGGGGGCCTCCGCCGACATCGCACCAGCGGATCGGCGCATGTACGCGACTCGTGACGTGACGGGAACCGTCGAGAGCGTGCCGTTGATCACCGCGTCGATCCTCAGCAAGAAGCTCGCCGAAGGCATCGATGGTCTGGTGCTCGACGTGAAGTGCGGACGCGCCGCGTTCATGCAGACGCGTGAGGACGCGGAGGAGCTGACGCGCAGCCTGGTCGACGTGGGGCGCGCGGCCGACAAGCGCGTGACCGCGCTGGTGACCGACATGGACACGCCGCTCGGGAACGCGGTCGGCAACGCCCTCGAGGTCGCGGAGATCGTCGAGTGTCTGCACGGTCGTGGACCGCGGGACGTCGTCGACCTGACGTTCGCGCTCGCTGCGGAGATGCTGGTGCTCGCCGGGTCGGTGCGGACGCCGGACGAGGCACGACCGCGACTCGAACAGCTGGTCGAGGACGGCTCCGCGCTCGATGCGTGTCGTGCGAACGTCGTGCGACAAGGTGGCGATCCTGCCTTCCTCGACGACCCGAAAGCGCTCGGTTGCGCACCGGTCGTCGCGCCGTTCGAACCCAAGCTGGGGCGCGACGTGTTCGTCGCCGACATCGACCCGCTCGAGGTCGGTCTCGCGGCCGTCGACCTGGGTGCAGGGCGCCGTCACTCGGCCGACGACGTCGACCCGCACGTCGGGATCGTGCTGCACAAGAAGGTCGGGGACGTCGTGCGGGACGACGAGGCGTTGTTCACGGTGCACGCTCGGGATCACGCCGCCGCGGAAGCGGCCGTCGTGCGTGTCGCGCGCGCGGTCGGCTTCGCGGATGCTCGGCCGCCGGCGCGACCGCTCGTCCTCACCCGGGTGGATTGACCGATCCGATCCGCGTTCCGGGACGGGGCGGGAGTTTTTCTCGGACCGTCGTGCGCCGCCCTCGGGAGCGTTTTCGGTCCGTCGCACCGGAAGGGAATCGTTCGGTATTGGCCGGTTGCCTCGTCGCCACCGGAGCTAGGACGAATTCGGCCCTGTTTCGTGGATTCGATGCGACCGAGCTTTCGCGACCTGGTCATCGGATTCGCCGATGGAGTCGATCCCCGGCACACGTGGGCCGGTTGTCGCTCTCGGAGGAGCCACGTATCCTTCGGTCCTCCGCACTCTCTATCTCATCCTCATGAAAACATCCCTCCCCCGACTCTCGTGGGCCCTGGCACTCGCCGCCTCCGGCGCGATCCTCCAGCCAGTCGCGGCCCAGCATTCGGCGGCGCGTGAATGGAACGAGCTCCTCCTCGACTCGATCCGCCATGACCTCGCGCGACCGACCGTTCACGCCCGCAACCTTTACCACCTTTCCTGCGCGATGTGGGACGCCTGGGCGACCTACGACGCGACCGCGAAGACGATCCTGTTCCAAGAGGATCACTCCGGCCTCGGTGGCAACATCGACGCGATGCGTGAGGAGTCGCTGAGCTACGCCAGCTACGAGATCCTCAAGGCGCGCTTCGTCAACTCGCCGGCGTTCGTGACGATGGCGCCGCAGTACGACGCGAAGATGATCGCGCTCGGCTACAGCACGACGAACCCGACGACCGTCGGCAACTCGCCCGCCGCGATCGGCAACCGGATCGCGCAAGCTGTGCTCGCGTTCGGGAGCATGGACAACTCGAACGAGGCGAACAACTACGCGAACCTGCACTACAGCCCGGTCAACGCGCCGCTGATCGTCGCGCTGCCGGGCAACCCTACGCTCACGGACCCGAACCGCTGGCAGCCGCTCGCGCTCAGCTTCTTCATCGACCAGTCGGGCAACCCGATCCCCGGTGGGTACCCCCCGTTCCTCAGCCCGGAGTGGGGTCAGGTCACCCCGTATTCGCTCTCACAGAAAGACCTCACCGTCCACGAACGTGGGGGCTACGACTACTGGGTCTTCCACGATCCGGGCCTGCCGCCGGAATTCGGCACGCCGACCGAGCAGTACTACAAGTGGGGCTTCGAGATGGTCGCGGCCTGGTCGTCGCACCTCGATCCGACGGACGGCGTCATGATCGACGCGTCGCCCGCGTCGGTCGGCAACGCGATGCCGCTCCCTGCGGACTTCACGACGTTCGACCAGTTCTACGACTTCACGAACGGCGGTGACATCGGCACCGGCCACGCGATCAACCCCGCGACCGGCATGCCGTACGCGCCGCAGATGGTCCCGCGCGGTGACTACTGCCGGATCCTCGCCGAGTTCTGGGCCGATGGTCCGGACTCCGAGACCCCGCCGGGTCACTGGTTCACGCTGCTGAACTACGTCTCCGACCACCCGCAGACGGTCAAGAAGATCGGCGGCACGGGCCCGACCGTCAACGACCTCGAGTGGGACGTGAAGTGCTACCTCGCGCTCGGCGGTGCGATGCACGACTGCGCCGTGGCGTCCTGGGGCGTCAAGGGCTGGTACGATTTCCTGCGTCCGGTCAGTGCGATCCGCTACCTCGCGGACCTCGGCCAGTCGACGGACATGCTAGCGGCCAACTACAACCCGAACGGCATCACGCTGCACCCGGGTCTGATCGAGAACGTGACGTTCCTGACGACCGCCGCCGGCCAGCGCCACGCGCACCTCGCCGGCAGCGAAGGCAAGATCGCCCTCAAGGCCTGGCGTGGTCCGACCGCGATCGTCAACCCGGACACCGACGAAGCCGGTGTCGGCTGGATCCTCGCCGAGAACTGGTGGCCGTACCAGCGGCCGTCGTTCGTGACGCCGCCGTTCGCCGGCTACGTCTCGGGTCACAGCACCTACAGCCGCGCCGGCGCGGTCACGATGCACATGCTGACCGGCGACGAGTTCTTCCCTGGCGGCATGGGCGTGTTCCCGTGTCAGCAGGACCAGTTCCTCGTGTTCGAGGACGGCCCGAGTGTCAACGTGACGCTGCAGTGGGGCACCTACTACGACGCCTCCGACCAGTGCTCGCTGTCGCGCATCTGGGGCGGCATCCACCCGCCGTGTGACGACATCCCGGGTCGCAAGATCGGCCAGGCCATCGGCGAGGAAGCCTGGTTGTTGTCGCAGAAGTACTACGACGGCACGGCTCCCGAGATGGCGACGTACGAGACCTACGGTGCCGGCTGCGCCGGTTCCGCCGGTGTCGTCTCGCTGGCGGCTCAGCCGTCGGGCATGCCGGTCCCCGGCAGCACGATGGTCGTCGACGTGACGAACCTGCCGATGGCCGCGGCCAACACGGTCATGTTCCTCGGCCTGACCCGTCCGCCGTCGCCGCTCGACCTGACGCCGATCGGCATGGGCGGTTGCACCCTCGACACGAACATCTTCGCGACGCCGGTGGTGCCGGCCGCGGGTGGCACGGCGCAGTGGTCGCTGAACATCCCGGACAACCCGTTCTGGCTCGGCAAGTCGCTCTACCACCAGGCGTTCACGCTGGACCTCGGCGTGAACACGCTCGGTGTGACGAGCTCGGTCGCGGGTCGTGGTCTGATCGGCCGCTGATCGATCCGCGTGTCGACCCGGCGAGTCGTCGGGTCGGTTCGACGGCCCACCAGCCTCGGTTGGTGGGCCGTTGTCGTTTGGGGTTGCAACGACGTGTGGTTGGTGCGCGAGGCGGCCTCACTCGGGCTCGCAACGACAGGAGGCGCCCTCCGTCACCGCGTCGCCGTCGTTCGGCCGCCC
>JAGQQZ010000479.1 GCA_020425915.1 Planctomycetota bacterium
TGACCAAGGACTGCTATCCGGTGCCGTTCGACATGACCGACGACGAGGAGATCCCGCTCGCGGTCGCGCACAAGAACGCGCTCAGCGTCCGCAGCTGGGAGAAGATGGCGACCAAGTACGCCATGGACCCCGACTCCTGGAAGGAGTTCATGGCCAAGATCGAGGAAGCCGCGAAGAAGAAGTCGAAGGACGACTGAGTCGAACGCGATTCAGTCGACCCACGGCCGCGCCTGCTTGATCAGCAGGCGGCGGTCGTCCGTGACCTTGAACTCGACCTCCATCGCGAACCCCGGATCGTCGACTCGACCGTAGAGTTCGGCGAACTTCTCGTGGATGACACGTAGGGCACGACGGAGTTCGAGGAGGTGTTCCGCACCGAGCACCGGCTTGCCGTCCAGTCGCGGCGAGCGGCGCACGACTCGATCCGACTTCGGGTTCCGCGGGGCGAGCAGGATCTCCTCCGGCACCGAGTCGGCACCGGGATTGGTGACGAGTTCCTCCCCCACCTGCGCGTTGACGTAGAAGTACACGCGATCCTCGGCAGCCGTCTGATAGACGACGTCCTTCGTGACGGCGACCCCGTTCGCACGTTCTCCGGATTCGTTGACGTGGAGCGCGACACCCATCGCAGCCGCGAAGTGGTCGATGCGATAGAACTCCCGCTCCTCGTACGCGCGGAAGTTCCAGAGGCTCGCAAACACTTGCTTGATCGACTTGCCGAGATGTCCCTCCTCGGGTCGGTGCGTGAACGAGTCGTACAGCCCCGCGCCACTGAAGCCGGGCAGGTCCTCGTTGTTCGTGCTCGATCGACAGCGCACGGAAGCGCCTACCGGGAACTTGCCGTGGACCTCGTCCAGGGCCGCCGCGACCCATGGTGGCAGCTCACCCTTTCGGATCGCCTTGCGGAACTTCTTCAGGCGCTTGGCGCGAGTGTCCGCGTCCGCACGGAACTCGGCGTCGCCCACCATGGCGCGTGCCTGCGCATAGAAGTCGTTGTGCCGCATGAACGCGTCGTAGAACGAGAACGGCACGGCGAACCCCTGCGGCGTGAGGTCGGCACGTAGACCGAACGTCCGCAGGGACGCGAGGTTGGCAGCCTTCACACCGAACGCGTCGGCGTCGGCGTACCCGATCCGGTCGAACGGGCGGATCTCCTTCACGGACAGGTCACGCGGCGGCACCTGAGCACACTCCGGCCGGAGCGCGGTGAAGTGGTCCTCGACCTCGGCGGCCGAGGCAGCGCGCAATTCGAAGCCACTCTCGGTCACGCGGTACGCGACGTACTTGTCGAGCAACTCGGTGACCCTCGGATCGTCCAGGGCACCGGCGACGAATGCGTTCGGCACGTCGTCTTGGACCGCTCGGAGGTTCACGTGCGAGAGCGGCGTCTGTGGCACGGTCGTGATCACGCCGGCAACGCGCGGCATTTCGTTGGGCAGGCTCTCGTACAGCACGACGTCTCGTACTCCCGGCCGATCGTCGGAACCCATCCGTCGCAGACGCCCGAACGTCTCGCCCCGGTTCAGCGGCAGGAACGCGATGTCGGCGTATCGCTCGGACTCGTCGTACACCGGTAGTCCACGCGCCTCGTACCGTTCTCGCTCGGACTCGTAGCGCTGCCTCGCGCGTGGGAGCAGGTTGTAGGCGAGTTTGCCGCGCAGGATCGGAGCGTGCTGCTGCAGCAACTCGAACGACTCCTCGACGAGGTCGAACGCGTACGCGTCGTTCGGCTCGAACTCGAACGTGTACAGGCCGGGCCGACCATCGGGGGCTTCGAGCATCGGGCGGAACACGAGTACGCCACGCATCTGCCCGTCCCGGTGCTCGCCGATCCCGACCTTCGCCATGAACATCGGGTGCGCTCGGTGCGTCTTCGTGTTCATGAAGTAGAGCAGCGGCCGATCGGAACCCGCGTCCTCGATCTGGAACTTGACGAACTCCAGACCGGCGAGATGCGTGTCGACCATCACCTCGAGACCCCGATACGAGAACTCCTCGAACGTCGCCCGGTCCGGCAACTCCGCGGCTCCGTCCTCACGATCGAGTTCCGAGGGCTCGAGCCGGCGACCCGCGCTGCGGCCGCCGCCTGGGCGACGGAATCCGCCGCCCGGGCGCCCACCGCGCTCGGGAGCGACCTCGTCTCCCTCCAACTCGCCGTCACCGTTCCGATCCGCTGCACGTAGCGACCGGACGGCATCGGTCACCTCGTCCTCGAACAGTTCCCCGTCACCGTCCTTGTCGAGCGCTCGCATCAACGGGGTCGTCCGCAGCATCGCGCCGAGCATCCCGTCCGGCGGTCCCGGCGGTGGTCCGCGTCGATCGCTACCCGGCCGACCGCGACCGCGTTCCGGCCCTCCCCGCGCCGGAACCAATTCGTCGATCGTCAGGTTGCCATCGCCGTTGCGATCGAGGGCGCGCAGAGCCGCGACCGCACCGTCGATCTCGCGGCCCGAGATCGACCGATCGCCGTCCGTGTCGAGCGCACCGATCAGCGGGTCGAAACCGCCTCGTCGCCCGAACGGCGGAGGGCCAGGAGGCTGGGCGGCGAGCGCGCCGCACAGGAGCAGCACGGAGCAGGAGAGCAGCCGATCGATCTTCGAGTACATTCGCATTCCGATCCTCCGGACACGTGATAGCACTTCGTTCACGGCGAGTCGGACGAGGCTGCCGTAACTTTCGTGCAATCAGATGTCGCGTTCGTCAACGCGCGACCGCCGCACCGCCCGAACGTGGATCACAGACGGCCATCCGCGAGCCGTCCGACCGGATCGAGATCGCCTGGACTCGGCCGACGCTCGGCAGTGGTTCCCGCGCAAACGCGTGGCCGATCGCCTCGAGCCGCGTCCGTGCGTCCGGCGGGACTGCGTGGCGCTCGAACATGATGTGCTCTGGCTTCCACTGATGGTGCACACGCGGTGCGGCGATCGCGTCACGCAGCGGCATCCCATGATCGACCACGTCGACGATGACCTGGAGCACCCCGGTGATGATCCGGCTGCCGCCGGGGGCTCCGAGCACGAGCCGCGGCTTGCCGTCGTGGAGCACGATGGTCGGAGTCATCGACGAGAGCATGCGCTTGCCGGGCTGGATCGCGTTCGCCTCGCCGCCGACGAGACCGAACTGGTTCGGCACGCCGGGCTTGGCGCTGAAGTCGTCCATCTCGTTGTTCAGGAAGAACCCGAGCCCCTCGACGACGAGCCCCGACCCGAACGTCGAGTTGATCGTGGTCGTGCACGAGACGACGTTGCCTGCTCCATCGACGATCGAGAAGTGCGTCGTATCATCGCTCTCCTTCGCGCCGGCAGGTCGTCCCGCGACGACGGCGTCCACACGATCGGGTTCGATCGAAGCGCGCAGCTTCCGCAGGTACTCCGGCGCGAGCATCCCCTCGACGGGCACGTCGTAGAAGTCGGGATCTCCGAGCCAACGCGCACGATCGGCGTACGCGCGACGCATGACCTCGACGAGCCAGTGGATCGACCGAGCCGACTGGTAGCCCGCTCCGGCCATGTCGAAGCCCTCGAGCATGCCGAGCATTTGCAGCAGCGCGACCCCGCCCGAAGACGGTGGCGGCATGCTCAGAACTTCGTATCCGCGGTACGAACCGCGGAGTGGCTGGCGTCGCACCGGTGAGTAGGCGGCGAGATCCTCCTCGTCGATGATGCCACCGGTCGCAGCCTGGTGAGCCGCGAACCGGCGCGCCGTCTCCCCGCGATAGAACCCGTGGAACCCCGACTCGGCGAATCGTGCCAGGGTCGCGGCGAGGTCCCGCTGCCGAAGGGTATCGCCAACCGCGAGTGGCTCGCCATCGCGGAAAAACACCGACCGGGTCGACGGGAACCGACCGAGTATCTCCCGCTCCTCGAGAAGGTCCGCCGCGAGGAACTGATCGACTTCGAATCCGTCCCGCGCCAGCTCGATCGCCGGCGCGGCCAACTCGGCGAGATCCTTCGTTCCGAACGCCTCCAGCGCGCTCACCAACCCCGCGGGACTGCCCGGGACACCGCCTGCGAGCGCCCCGACCAGGCTCTTGTCCGCGTGCACCGAGCCGTCCTCGGTCAGGTACATGTCGCGGTCCGCGCGAGCCGGTGCCTTCTCGCGGTAGTCGAACGCGGCGGCCTCGCCGTCGGCCATCCGAACCAACATGAAGCCACCCCCGCCGAGGTTGCCCGCCTGCGGATGCGTGACCGCGAGCGCGAGCGACACGGCGACCGCCGCGTCCACGGCGTTGCCGCCGGATCGGAGCACGTCGAGGCCGACACGGGCCGCACGGGGTTCGCCCGCGACCACGGCGAACCGAGCGCCCACGGCCCAGGTGTCGTTCGGAACCGGGCCCACGACGGATCGCGGCGCCGGGGGCAGACCGGCCAAACCGAGCACGGCGAAGGCCGCGACGGCGCGCAGCATCAATCGGCCGCGTCGCCGAGCCCGTCCACGACCTGGACGCCGGCGTCCCGAAGGAAGGTGAACACGCGGTCGATCTCGTCCTGCTCACCCTCGAGTTCGAGCGCGAGGAAACCGCCCTCGTCCGAGACGGAGGCGCCCCGGATGTTGACGATCACGTCGAATTTGCGGTTGAGCTGATACAGCAGCGGCTGCTGGACCATCTCTTCCGAGAACTCGAAGTGGATGTGCTTCTTGACGGTCATGGCTCGTGAGGAGTCAGGAACCTGCCAACATATCCGAGCCGTGAGTGAAGAACAGTGTGGGCTCCAGGTTCCTTGGAGAGATTCCCGATGACTCGGAGCAACGATCGAACGCTCCGGACTGGACTCTCCCCGACCCACGGGCTACCTTCGGCGCCCGTCTGTCACCGGAGTTCGTCCGCGAGCCGGTGATGCGACGTAACTCGTTGCGGGGCAACGATTCGGTGGCGTAGCCAAGTGGTTAGGCAATGGATTGCAAATCCATGAACGCGGGTTCGATTCCCGCCGCCACCTACCTTCGATGCAGCGCGTGTCGTCCGTTGCGGCAGACGGGGCGATGCCAACACCGCGTGCCCCGCGTCGAATCGCTGAGCGCAA
>JAGQQZ010000480.1 GCA_020425915.1 Planctomycetota bacterium
CCAGCGACACCCGGTACTCCCGCGGCGTCACGTGGCTCACCTCCGAGGTCGCCTGGCCGAAATTCGGCCCCTCGATGTAGTCGGCCGGCAGGCCGTCAGCGTCGACCGGCCCGTTGCGGTCGGGGGTGATCGTGGTGTCGAAGGTCACCAGCGAGTCCTCGTTGAAGGCGTTGCGCAGCTCGAACTTGACCCACGGCTCGACCGAGCGCCAGACCGGGACGCGATAGTTGAGCGCCAAGTCGAAGACGTTGGCCGACTCGAACTCGCCGACCCCGCGCTCGCCGAAGTAGAGCGTCTGCGTGTTGCCGCGGGAAAGGTAGCCCGGATCCCGCGACAGCTGCACGGCCGAGAACGGCACGTTGTTGGCGACCAGGCTGTAGGTGAGCGGCGAGTCGTACCGGTAGATCAGGCCGACGTCGAGCGAGCCGGCGCGGCCCATCGCGAAGGTGTAGTTCGTCCACAGCCGCAGCTTGTCCTCCTGGTAGCCGGCGAACCGGCCGTAGGGGTTGTTGCGGTCGACGTAGAGCTCGGGGAAGTTACCGTAGCTCGAGGTGAGGCCCGGTTGGTTCGCCGCCTCGCCCTCGTAGTTCCCCTCGTTCTTGAACTGGTGGGTCCAGGTGCCCGCCACCGTCCAGTTGTCGAGCGGCCGGTACTGCCCCTGCAGGACGATCCCCTGGTACCTGCGCTTGAGCGCGTCCGTATTGCGGATCACCTGATTCTCGAACTCGCCGGCCGGAACGCCGTTGAGCTCGATGAACGTCGTGCCGGTCGTCGTGTCGATGAAGTCCTCGACGAAGTTCTTGACGTCGCGATCGACGTAGGTGAGCTTGAGGTACCCCCCCTTCGGCAGCTCCATGCCGCCCGAGACCGAGATCTCCCGCGTCACCGGCGACGAGATGTTCGAATCGGTGAACACGTTCGCGGTCGGCACCGCGGCGTAGTAGAAGAAGTAGTTGGCCGGATCGAAGCCCGGCGCGAAGTCGAGCCCCTCGCCGGCCGGTCCGAGGTAGTAGCCGTAGAGCAGCGAAGGGTTGCCGACCGGCGTCGACAGCGCGAACTGCGTGATGTTGTAGCGGCCCGCGTACTCGGCGTAGGTGACGTCGACCTTGTACCGGCCGTCGCCCTTGGGGTCGAAGGAGACGCCCAGGCGCGGGACGAGCGCGTCGCTGTCGATGGTGGTGACGGCCGCGTTGGTGTCGGAGTCGGTCTTCTCGTAGCGCAACCCGAGGTTGAGCGACCAGTTCGCGTTCAGGTTCCAGCGGTCGTTGACGAACAGGGCGTCGGTCTTGATGTCGATCTTCGCCCCGCGCGTCGCCAGCCACTGGCCGAGGCCCGAGAGCCCGGGCGTGAAGACCGGCACGATCTTGCCGTTGGCGTCGGTGACCGGCACGCCGCCGACGTTCTTGTAGTCCGTGTAGAAGACGTAATCGGTCGAGGTCTGCGAGTTGCCGCCGACGCTGATGTTGTCGAAGCGCTCGGCGCCGAACTTGAGGTCGTGGCTGCCGGCCGACTCCGTCGACAGGAACCAGGAGAGCGCCGCGAACGCCTGCTCGTTGTTGCGGTCCTCCGGATCGGTGGCGTCGAAGTAGGGCGCGTTGTAGTTGCGATTGGAGCTCGCGCCCGAAAGCGCGCCCTGACTGCGGAAGGGCGAGTCGACGATGTCGAGGCTCGAGCCGCCGGCGTCGCGGAAGCCGAACTCCTTCTCGGAGTAGCGGACCTCGGCGAACAGGCTGTTCGACAGCACGCCGTTCCAGCCGACCGACCAGCCCGTGTTGGGGAAGTTCCGGTCGATCAGCGAGTAGGTGTCGATCGCCCGGCTGGTCGAGCGCACGTTGTTCTGCACCGTCGTGTTGTCGGTGTAGCTGAAGACCAGCGAGTGGTTGTTGCCGATGTTGCCGGTCAGTTGCGCCTGCCACCGGTCGTTCTCGACGACGGTGTTGAACGGGATGCCGGTGACCGCCAGCGTCAGCGCGTTGTCCTGGTCCTGGGTCTGTCCGGCGAGGAAGAACCAGAGCCGGTCGCGCACCACCGGGCCACCGAGGGTCACCTGGTAGACCTTCGACAGGTCGCCGGTGTTCTCGATGCCGCGGTCCTTCTCGTAGGGCGTCTCCGCCATCCAATCGGGGTCGGTCAGGTCCGCGCGGACCGAGCCCGAGAACTGGTTGCCGCCGCTCTTGGTGATGGCGTTGACCACGCCGCCCGAGAAGCGGCCGTACTCCGCGGAGACGCCCGAGGTGAGCACCTGCGTCTCCGCGACCGCGTCCTCGATGAACAAATTGTCGAAGTCGCCGAAGATGTTCTCGGTGATGTCGACGCCGTTGATCATGAAGACGTTGTCGAAGGCGAAACCGCCGTTGATCGTCACCTGCCCGGTGTTGGGCGTGTTGTCGGTGACGCCGCCCGCGAGCTCGACGATCGCCGACGGGTTCCGGTCGACCGCCAGATTGTCGATCGACTGGGCGTCGAAGTTGGCGCCGACCGTCGTCGTCTCGAGCGCCGAGGGCGCCTCGCCCTCGACCACGATCGTCTCGGTCGCCGCGAGCACCTCCATCCCCGCGTCGGAACGGACGGTCCCGCCGAGCGGCACCGTCGCGGCGCGCTCCACGGTCTGCATGCCGTCGAGGCCGAAGCGCACGCTGTAGGTGCCGGGCGGCAGACCCTTGAGGATGAAGTCGCCGTTGACTCCGGTGACCGCCGCGCGCTCGCCGAGCAGCGCCGGCGAAGTGACCGTGACCGCCACGCCCGGCAGCGCCTCGCCGTCGTTCGAGGTGACCGTGCCGACCAGGACGCCGGTCTGCACGCCCTGCGCCCGCGCCGCCGGAGCGGCCGCCAGCGAGAGCATCAGCGCACCGAGAATGCCGATTGAAAGTCGCCTCATCTCCTTCTCCTTTCGTGTCGACTGCGTCCCGCGATCGTCGCGGGGATCGCCACACCCAAGAGCGACCGTCGTGCCAGACGCAGGAGAGGTCGAACCGCCGCACGGCTCGCGAGCGCCGAGGGACGTCCGGCACCGCGCGCGATCGCGCTCGTCCCGAACGCGCCGGAAACGCGGGCGTCGATCCGTTCGGGCGGATCCGGTTCCACGGATTCCCGGTCCCTCGCGAGTCCGTCTCGTCCCCGGTGGTCCACGTCGCGCGCGATCGGTAGCGCGCTCCGGTCGCGATCCGACCGCGAGCGGAAGCGCACTCGGACCGCGAGCGGAAGCG
>JAGQQZ010000481.1 GCA_020425915.1 Planctomycetota bacterium
CCCGAGCGTTCGGGTGCAAGCGACTCGCGCGCGCGGATGTCCGTGCCGCCTGCTGGGCGAACGCGGACCTGTCGAATGCGGTGCTGTCGTTCGCGTGCCTCGATGGGATCGACCTGGAGGGAGCCGATCTCCACGGTGCCGTGTGCATCGCCGCGCGCGTGCGGAACGCGCAACTTCGGGGAGTAGATCTGCGTGGTGCGCACTGTTCGCACACGACGTTCCGAGAGTCCGACCTGACGAATGCCTGCTTCGAAGCATCCACGCTCGTCAACGTAGATCTTTCACGATCGGTTTGCGATCGGGCGTCGTTCGTGCGCGCGTCACTGATCGATGCGGACCTTCGATCGTCATCGTTCGCCGGCGCCAACTTCGAAGGAGCCAAGCTGGACCGCGCGGACATTCGCGGCGCGTCCTTCCGCGGATGTTCGTTCTTCCGCGCGAGTCTCGCGGAGCTGGACCTGTGCCTCGCGGACTTCGCCGATTCGAAGTTCTTCCGCGCGAACCTGACTCGTTGCGTCATGGACGGGATGGAGTTCCATGCACCCGACTTCACCGGCACGACCCTGGCCGAAGCCTCGCTCGTGGGCACCCGCATGCCGAAAGCGATGTTCCTGTTCGCGAACCTCGCAGGAGCCGGCCTCGCGAACGTCGACTGGGAGGGCGCCAACCTGCGGTTTGCAACGCTTCGAGGCGCGAGCTTCCAGACCGGTTCGAGCCGTTGCGGACGCCTCTCGAGCGATACGGCGAGCGAGGGCACGCGAACCGGCTTCTACACCGACGAGTTCGACGAACGTTCGTTCAGGGCGCCCGAGGAGATCCGCAAGGCGAACCTGCGCGGCGCGGATCTGCGCGGTGCCGACATCTGGCTGACCGACTTCTACCTCGTCGATCTTCGCGACGCGATCTACACCGACGTGCAGCGCCTGCACTTCGAACGCACCAAGGCGATCTTGAGTCCGCGCCGCGCTTAGCGATCGTTCGACGCGCCGGCCGAGCCCTGGTACGCTTCGCGTCCATGCCCGAACGGCACCCCGCCATCCCGCGCTGGCTCCCGAACGCGATCTCGGTCCTGCGGATCCTACTCGTGCCGGTCTGGGGCCTCTGCGCGGAAGCCTCCCGTTCGGCGTTCCTCGCCGAGGACTCGGCCGGCACTGACACCTGGCGAACCGCGGCGCTCGCCGTATTGATCACGATCGGTGTGTCCGACGTCGTCGACGGCTTCCTGGCCCGTCGGTTCGGGCTGGCATCCCACGCCGGCGCAACGCTCGACGCCGTCGCCGACAAGCTCGCACAGGTCGGCCTGCTGCTGTTCTTCACCGTGCGCGGTGCGCCCGCGTTCCCCGCGACGCCGCTTTGGTTCCTGATCGTGATCTTCGGCCGCGACGTGCTGCTCGGCATCGGTTGGCTCGTGCTCCGGCGCCGCATGCGAGGCGCAGAGATCGAGGTCGTCCACAAGCTGCACGGCAAGCTGGCGAGCGTTCTGCTGTTCTTGTTGCTGGTGTTGCTCACGGCGGCGGTCTCGGCCGCATGGACCGAGCCGCTGCTCTGGGGAATCACCGTGATCGTGGTCGCGAGCACATTGGACTACGTACGAGCTGGATTCCGACAGGCGAGGCGACAATGACGACCTGGTAGGTCGCCGATACCTTGAACTCGGCTGGTGAACGAACGTACGCCAGCACTTCCTGAGGCTACAGCTCGACCGCGAACCAAGCGCCGTCGATCCATCGGCAGTTGGGTCCTCCACACTCCCGAGCCGGTAGGTAGCTGATCGCAACCTGATCGACGGTGCTGTCACCGACGACGAAGTGAATTCTACCGTCGACATCGCACTCCACGTGGGAAACGCGATACCAACCGATCCATCGTGGGTCGTGCCACGCTCCGGACTCCGCGACCTCGAGAAGTGCGCGCTCGAACTCGGTCCTGCTCAGCGCGAAGCGCAGTTTCATCGGCCAGGGAAACACCGCCGCCGACAACAAGACGAGCGCGCAGACCGGAACGATCGACCAGCGCCAGCTCCCAGGTTGCGTCGGCTCGATTCCACCGAACGGCCGCAGGATCACGAGCCGGACGAAGTAGACGAGGGCCAACACCAACGCGAGCGGCCAGCCACAGAGGCAACTCGAAGGTTGATAGGCGACCAGTCGACTCCGATCCTCGAGCAAGAAGATCGTCACGAGAACGGCCAAGACGTTGACGGTCGGTCCCGGGGAACGAATTCGTACCAACGTCAGTGCCTCGGCTGGAACCCAACCGTCCGGTCGGGAGACAGGGGTAACGTCGTACGATTGTGCATCGGCACTGGAGGCGAAGCTCGACCGATCGAGGATCCGCACACGAGCTGGTGTGCACTGTAGCGACTCTCGCGCCGAACTCGCGCGCCGTCCGCGCAATCGACGACACGCTCACGTCCAACCCGGCCCATGCATCGCCGGAACTCATAGAGCGACCCTCTCGGCGAACGCCGCGAGACGCACTCAATGCTGCGCGCGTCGGCTCGTTTGCCGGCAGACGCGGGTTCGACTATGCTCAGGATTCTCGCAGCCTTGAAGGACAGCCACGACCATGCTTGTGCGGATGATTCTCGCTATTGCGACGACGCTGCCGATTCTCAGCGCAGCGGCCAGCGCACAACGCCCGCAGGACGTCCGACTGGACAACGGACCCGACTATTCCGGCGCACTCGAACTCGTATCTCGCTCGGTCCACGGAGCGCAGATCGCTGCGTCCGAAACTTGCGTGTTCGCATCGTGGGAGGAGGACAGGGAGATCTGGTTCTCGCGATCCAGCGATGCGGGCGAATCTTGGTCCGCCGCGAACATCCAGCTCTCGGACGGTTCGACGTCGTCTCCGGGCACGCCGACGATCGCTGTCGAAGACGCCCTGGTCGCAGTGTCCTGGCGACAGATTCCACAGGGAGTGCTACTCATGACGTCCACGGACGGTGGCGGCACATGGCCGTCGGCACCGGTTCGGATCGACGACAACGCTGGCACGAACATCGATAGCCTCCCACATGTCGCAATCGCCGGTCCCAGCATCTTCGTGACATGGCTCGAGAGCATCCCGTCGGCCCCCGACGTCTTGTTCCTGCGTTGCTCCCGAGATTCCGGCCAGACCTGGGAGAACCCTATTCCGCTCGCCGCGACGGCCTTCAGCGGAGGCGGAGGGCCCTCGGTAGCCGCGGAGGGCCAACGAGTCGTCGTAGTGTGGCCCGACGGACGAAACGGCCAGCCGGAGCTTTTCGCCAACTCATCGGACGACGGCGGTGTCACTTGGCAGCTCGAAGACACACAGGTATCCACCTCGTTCGACGGCACCATGGAGCGGCAGTCCGTCGTCATTCGCGACGGCTCGACCTTCGTAACGTGGATCTCACCGAGCGACGCGTTCATTCGGAAGCGTGCAGCTAGTGGCGTTTGGGAACCCATCGTCCAGCTCAACACGGAACCGAGCGGAACGCTTCGGTTCTTCGGGAACCCACGACTGGCGGTTTCCGGGTCGACCGTGTGCGCGGTCTGGTCGGACAGTCGCAACGTTTCGGCAGCGCAGCCACTCGCGTTCGACGCGTTCGCTCGCGTGTCACAGGACGGCGGTTCGACCTGGGACCCCGAGCATCGGATTTCGACCACTCCCCCGGGAACGAGCGCGAGCGCGTTGATCTCGGTCGCGATCGAGGGGAGTTCGATCAGTGCGCTCTGGCAAGACGATCGAAGCGGAGCGTGGGGCGTCTACTTGAATCGATCGGTAGACGGTGGCCGCACTTGGCTGACGAACGACGTTCGCCTCGACACGACGGACAATACGACCTCCGCATCGCAAGTACCTGAACTGGCGGCAGGGGGCGGGCGGGCGTACGCCATCTGGAAAAACTGGGGCCCGATGCGATCGACGGACGTCTACTTCAACACGTTCGACGCCATCGAAGTCCCGTCCGGCTGTGGCAGTGGCCCCGCCCCCGTCGCCGCCGGCGCGCTGTCGGCATCGTCTGGATTCCGGCTGGACGGCTCCGCGCTCGTGAATTGCAGCGGCTCGCAGATCCTACTTGTGGGATCTTGCGCGCAACCTCCGATCGCGCTTCCTACTTGGATCGGCTGCGGGACGTGTTCTCTCGCCATCTTCGAGAGCTACGGCGCGTTCTCGGATCCGTTGGTCGTCGGTCCGGGTCTCGACAGCGGATTCGGATTCTGCGTCCAGTCGGCCTGTGTCGCGGGCGCCTGCATCGAACTCTCGAGTACACTCGCTGTGGTTCTAGCGAACTGAGCTCGCGGGCGCGACGTCGTTCCTATCGCCCGAGCTTCTGCAGCAGCGCCTTCGCCTCCGGGAACCTCGAGAGCCCACGCTCCCAGATCTCCTTGGCCTGGTCGGGCTTGCCGGACTGCGCGTAGAGGTTGCCGAGGAACAGATAGGTCTGCGCGTGCTTGCCCTCCGGCGGCGCGGACTCCTGCTGCGTCATCAACGTCTCGAAGTGCTTGATCGCCTCCGGGCGCCGACCGAGGAACGCCGGCTGGTTCGACAGCGACATCGCCTTGTTGAATCGGGCGCCCCAGTGGTGGTCGTCGAGTTCGAGCGCACGGTCGAACTGACGTTCGGCGAGTTGGCCGTACTTCATCATTCCGAGCATGTCCGCGTTCATCAGGCGGTGGACGTAGGCCTCGCCGAGCTCGTTCTGGATGTTCGGGTCGTTGGGACTCGCCTTCGCGATGATCTCGAACTCGGCGAGGACCGCGTCCTTCTGCTCGTCCGAGAGCTTGCTGAACACGGCCTGGACCTCTTCCCACGATCGATCGACCGTGCGCAGGTCCTGCAACGTCGCCTTCGGGTCGAACGCACCGGGCTCGGGCGGCTGCTTCGCTGCCATCGCGTCGATCGCCCGTTGGCCACCGGCCGCGAGGTATCGCTCGACCGCGCGGTCGATCAGGTCCGGGTCGACCTCGGGGACCTCGGCCCGCGCCGGTTCGGGTCGGTTGGCGATCGTCTGCAACTCGCGGCGGGCCTGCTCGAGGTCGGACTCGAGTCGCTGAACGCGCTCGGCGAGAGCCGTCGAGTCTTCGGAAAGAATCGGCCCTCGCTCGACTCCCCGATCACCGAGGACCAGGGTCGTGACGGCGATCGAGATCGCGCTGGCGAGGATCGTGCAGAGAATCGTCAGGGGGACTGGCTTCATGGGTCTGGTCGTCCGGAACGGACGGGGCGCGGGTTCTGGACGTGTCGGTGATTATTCCATGTCCGGTCGTCGAGGTGCGTCGTCGATCAGGTCCACCGGAGCCTTGTGCGAACGGCGGCTGCCGTGAGAGAATCACGCAGTTGCTCCGAGACACCATGAAACACGCTGCCATCGCCGTTTTCGCTCTCTTCCTCGCCCAAGCCCCGGCGTCGGCCCAATCGATCGGGTCCATCGTCCCGTCCGCGTCGTCCCCGGGCTACGTCGTGACGGTCGAGGGGACGAACCTCCAGTTCACGATGTGCGTGCAGTTCCGCGCGGTCGTCGGCGGCTTCGTCGGAGTCCGGACGGTCGAAGCGCCGGCGCTGACCGTGTCGAACACGCGCGTGACCGCGCTCGTGCCAGAGATCGGCGGCTTCATCCCGCCGGGCGAAGCCCAGGCCGGCGACCCGCTCGGCGAGGTGACGGTGATCGACTTCTTCGGGCTGCAGACCGAGACGCTCCCGTTCTACTTCCTCGAGGGCACCGGCGGCGCGTTCGAGAACGCCGGCGCGGCGACGACCCAGGCGAACGGCGAGCAAGCCGCGATCTCGTTCAGCCTCGCGAACGGTGCGCCCGACCCGGGCAACCCCGTGTTCACGCCGCTGCTCCAGAACGCCGACCCGGGCTCGCCGGCCGCGCTGTTCTTCGGTCGACCGAGCACTCCGCCGTTCCCGATCTTCGGCGGCGAGTTCGCCGTGAACCCGGTGATCGTCGCCGCGTCGGCACCGCTCGTCGACGCGAGCGGCGAAACGTCGAGGACGTTCGCGATCCCGGCGCTGACCGTACTGCAGGGGCAGTCCTTCGTCATGCAGTGGGGATTCATCGACTCGACGCCGAGCGTGCAGTTCTCGAACGCGCTGCGGATGAACTACTGATCGGTGAGGCGGCTCATACGTCGCCTCCCTGAAGCACGCGCACGGCGCCCCCTCGCGCGACCGCCCGGGTGAATCGCCCCGGCCTGTGACCGCGTCGGCGAGGACGCGGTCTCGATTCGGTGTTCCCTGCGTTTCGGCACCGACTACTGCGCCGTGATCCATCCACGCGCAGGCGAGTTCAACTCGCACCGAAACCATGACCCACGAAACGACCTCCCGCCTCGCTCGTCCGTTCGTCGCCGCCTTGGTCTGCCTCGTCACGGCGGCCGCTCTGCCGGCGCAGGAGCCGAGCCGAGAACCGGACGCGGCCGACCTCAACACGAAGTTGCAGCAGGCGATCCAGAACCAGCAATGGGCCACCGCGGAGACCACCGCCGCCAAGCTCGTCGACATCGACGCCGATGACGCGAACGCCTGGTTCCAGCTCGGCTACTCGCGACACGCGCAGAAGAAGTACGACCGCGCCCTCGAGGCTCACGTGAAAGCCGCGAGCTTCGAAGACGCCGCGACGAGAGCTGCCGCGACCTACAATGCGGCATGCGTCTACGCCCTGCAGAGCAAGATCGACGACGCGTTCGTCTGGCTCGACAAGGCCGTCGACGCCGGATTCTCGGATGCGCGACTGCTGAAGTCGGACTCCGACCTGAACAACCTCCACACGGACGAACGCTTCGAGCCGCTGATCGAACGCGTGTCGAAACGCGACGCGCCGGCGAAGCTCGCCGCGTTCTCGTACACGACACCGCGGAAGAGCACGCGACTGGTCTACTTCCCGAGCGACATGCCCGGCGGGCAGATCGTGATCGAGTACGCCGCCGTGCCATGGTCCGACAAGTACGCGGGCGTGCTCGACGACCCCCGTTTCGTCGACCGGCGCTGGCGCTTCGGCGCCGACGCGTGGACCAACCTCGACACGAGCGTGCCCGTGACGATCGGCGGCCACCGGATCGAGCCCGGCTACTACTACCTGACGCTGACGCACAAGGGCGAAAAGAAGTGCGTCATCAACGTGCTCGACGCGGCCAAGATCCGCGCATCGCGCGTCGACCCGGTGTTCGCGAACACGACGAAAGGCGGCGGCGAGATCCCGCTCGCATACGAATCGACCGAGGACGTGACCGATGCGCTGGCGATCGACCTGGCGATGGACTCGCGCGACAAGACGCGCGGCGCCTTGGTCGTGAGATTCGGAACGCACAGGCTGTCGGCGCCGATCCAAGTCGAACTCGGTCGCTGAGAAACGGGCCTGGCTCGACGGCGTCGTATCGCGGCGGTGGCGACCCGATTCGTCCACCGAGTGTGCTCGGGTCGAACGATGCTCGAACTCGGCTCGCGATCGCTCGGATCAATGGCAGGGCGCGGGGGCTCCCCCTGTTTGCTCCGTCACCTTCGCGCCGGCCGATCGCCTGCGGTGACCGGCGCGAAAGTGAAGGGGCAAACGG
>JAGQQZ010000482.1 GCA_020425915.1 Planctomycetota bacterium
CCCGAGCGTTCGCGAGCCCCGCCACACCGACAAGGAAGCAAGCGTGACGCCCCTCCGCCGGGATCCCACCGAATCGGATTGCCGAACCCCATCCGATCGGCTGGCCTTCGAGACCTCGCAGGCTAAGCTCCGCGGATGGAACCAATCGTCATCGTCGGGGCTTCCCGCACCCCGATCGGCAAGTTCGGCGGGTCCCTGTCGTCGGTCTCCGCGGTCGAACTCGGCCGTCACGCGGTGCTCGGCGCGCTGGCCGCGGCGAAGATCGCGCCGGAGGACATCGATGAGGTGATCCTCGGCCAGGCGCGGCAACTCGGTTCCGGTCCGAACCCGGCTCGCCAGGTCGCGATCCGCGCTGGCATGCCCGAGACGACCGTGGCGCTGACCGTCAACAAGGCGTGCGGCTCCAGCCTGAAGGCGATCGACATGGCGCGCGCCGCGCTGCTACTCGACGACCGTGACTTCGTGGTCGCGGGCGGGATGGAGAGCATGACGAACATCCCGTTCCTGTTGCCCGAGTTCCGACAGGGCTATCGGCTCGGGCACCGCAAGGTGCTCGACGGCAACTACCAGGACGGCTTCACCTGCGGGATCCTCAACGAGCCGATGGGTATGACGGCGGAGTACATCGCCGACGACTACGGCATCTCGCGCGCGGAGCAGGACGAATTCGCGCTCGTTTCCCATCAGCGTGCCGCGGCCGCCCAGGAGGCTGGTCGGTTCCAGGACGAGATCGCGCCGATCGAGATCGTGGAGCGAAAGGGCACCACGCTCGTCGACACCGACGAACATGTCCGCCACGACGTCACGCTCGAGAAGCTCGGCAAGCTTCCACCCGTGTTCCGGCCCGATGGCGGCACCGTGCACGCGGGAAACTCCTCGGGGATCACCGACGGAGGCGCCGCCGTCGTGCTGACCAAGCAGTCCATCGCCGAGGACCGCGGCCTCGAGATCCTCGCTGTCGTCGGTGCTTCGGCGACCGCCGGCGTCTCGCCTCGCACGATGGGGCTCGGCCCGGTCCCCGCGATGCGCACGCTGTGCGAGAAGACCGGCCGCGGCGTGGCGGACTACGAACTCTGGGAGCTCAACGAGGCGTTCGCCGCGCAGATGCTCGGCTGCATTCGTGATCTCGAACTCGACACCGAGCGCGTCAACGTCAACGGCGGCGCGATCGCGCTCGGGCACCCGATCGGCGCGACCGGCGCGCGGATCGTCGTTTCGCTGCTGCACGAGATGCGCCGCCGCGACGTCCACCGCGGCGTCGCCACGCTGTGCATGAGTGGCGGCATGGGCATGGCCGTGGAATTCGAGCGTCCGGCCCGTTGAGCGACTTCGAACCTCATTCGCGGTAGAACCAACGCGACCTACGACATGAACAAGTTCTTCCTCACGTTGGCGTCGGCCCTGCTCGGCGCGTCCTGTCTCTCGGCGCAAGGCGACGTCTCCTCGAAGGATTCGATCCACGCCCAGCTCACACCGGTGAAGGCCATCGTCTCGGCCGGCGACACCGCCAAGCTGCGGCTGTCGATCGAAGTCGTCGCCGACTGCGAAGTCTCGCAGACCCTGCTGTCGGGCGTTCGTCTGAGCGCGTTCTTCGGCGGCGAGAAGCGGCACGAGTTCGTCGACGAAGTGGGCGGCGGTAGCGTCAAGCTGGTCGCTGGCACGCGTCTCGAGCGGAATCTCGAAGCCGACATGAAGCTCGTGTTCGGTGGTGGCGAATCGGTCGCCGACAGCGTGACGTTCAAGTGGCCGGGTCTCGGCGGTGCCGAGGCGCAGGTCGCCGTGTCGCCCGACCAGTCGAAGATCGACCTCGACGCGCTCGACTACTCGAAGACGCGCGTCCGCCTCGTCACGAACTATGGTGACATCACGCTGAGCTTCTTCCCGGACAAGGCGCCGAACCACGTCAGGAACTTCGTCAAGCTCGCGAAGCAGGGCTTCTACGACGGCACGCAGTTCCACCGCGTCATCAAGGGCTTCATGGTCCAGGGTGGCTGCCCGAACACGAAGGAGGGTGCGACCGGTCGCCCCGGTACCGGCAACCCCGGCTACACGATCGACGCCGAGTTCAACGACACGCCCCACGAACGCGGGATCGTCTCGATGGCGCGCTCCACCGATCCGAACTCGGCCGGCAGCCAGTTCTTCATCGTCCACCAGAAGGCGTCACACCTGGACAACCAGTACACGGCGTTCGGCAAGGTCGACAAGGGCATGAAGGTCGTCGACGCGATCGCCGACGTGCCCTGCGGCGGCCCGCAGCGCTCGACCCCCCTCGAACCCGTCCGTCTCAACGCGGCGGTCGTCTTCCCCGTCTACAAGTAGTAGCTCCTCATGATCGACCTCGACAACATCGACCTGACGACCCTCGAAGCCACGCTCCACACCGACAAGGGCGACATGGTGTTCGGCTTCCACGCCGACAAGGCGCCGCGTCACGTGCGCAACTTCGCCGAGCTCGCGCAGCAGGGCTTCTACGACGGCCTCGCGTTCCACCGCGTGATCCGCAACTTCATGATCCAGGGCGGCTGCCCGAACACGAAGGAAGGCGCCAGCGGGACCCCGGGCACCGGCGGCCCCGGCCACCGCATCGACGCGGAGTTCAACGACGTCGAGCACACCCGTGGTGTGATGTCGATGGCGCGGGCGGCCGATCCGAACTCGGCCGGCAGCCAGTTCTTCATCGTCCACGCCGAGCACGTGCCGTCGCTCGACGGTCAGTACACGGCGTTCGGCCATCTGAAGGACGGCGACGACGTGCTCGACGCGATCGCGTCGGTCGAGTGTGAGTTCGGCGCGGGCGGCGAGCGCAGCGCGCCGGTCGAGCGGGTCGAGATCCAGAGCGTCGAGCTTCGCGTCGTCGAGCCCGAGGCCGAACCGGTTCCCGCCGAGGCCACGGCCGAGACCTCCGACGAGTCCGGCGAGAAGGCGGACGAGGCGTCGGAAGCCGGGGGTGAGTCGTGAGCGCGATCCAGGTCGAGCGCGAGGGATACCTCGCCGTCGTCACGATCAACCGCCCCGAGAAGCTCAACGCGCTCGACCACGACACGATCGGAGAGCTGCAGGCGCAGTTCGAGGCGCTCTCGGCCGAGGACGGCGTCGGCGCGATCATCCTGACGGGGGCCGGCGAGAAGGCGTTCGTCGCCGGCGCCGACATCGGCGGCCTGGTCGGTCAGGGCGTGTTCCGCGGCAAGCGGAACGCGCAGCACGGCCAGTCGCTGACGCGTGCGATCGAGCGGTCGCCGAAGCCCGTGATCGTCGCGATCAACGGATTCGCGCTCGGCGGCGGCCTCGAGCTGTCGCTCGCCTGCGACCTCCGTTTCGCCTCCGACAACGCCAAGCTCGGCCTTCCGGAAGTGTCGCTCGGCATCATCCCCGGCTACGGCGGTACCCAGCGGCTGCCGCGCCTCGTCGGGCTCGGCAACGCGTTGCAGCTGATCCTGACCGGGGACCACATCGACGCCGCCGAAGCGCTGCGGATCGGACTGGTCAACGGCGTGTTCCCGCAGGCCGATCTCCTCGACGAGGTCAAGAAGGTCGCGATGCGGATCGTCAGCCGCGGTCCGCACGCGGTGGCGCTCGCCAAGCAGGCGGCCCGTCGCGGTACGCAGATGACGCTCGACGAGGGCCTCGAACTCGAAGCCGATCTGTTCGGCGCGATCAGCGCGACCGAGGAGATGGACGAGGGTCTCAAGGCGTTCCTCGAGAAGCGCAAGCCCGCCTGGTTGCGCAAGTAGCCCCGGTCGACTCCGGTGTCCGTGTTCGACGAGTTGCTGGCGGCGCCCGCGGGAGAACCGAAGGCGCTGCTGCACTCGTGCGGCGCGGGACGCGACCTCCTGTTCCGCGTCCCGGTCGAGACGCTCGAGGTCGGGATCGAGGACGTCGCCGATGCCTTCGATCGACTGCGCGCGTTCCTCGCGCGGCACCGCGACCGAGTCGCCGTCGGGTACTGCGGCTACGACCTGCGCGACGCGGTCGAGCCGTTGCCGCATCGGATCGACGACGACTGGCCGCTCCCCGTGCTGCGTTTCGTCGCGTTCGCGGAGGTGTTGGAGTCGTCGTCCGAACCGGTCCCGCCGGCGCCGAGCGTCCACGGCACGCTCGCGCCGCACCTCTCGCGCGCGGACTACGAAGCGCTCGTCGCCGAGGTCGTCGAGCACATCCGTGCCGGGGACATCTTCCAGGCCAACCTGACGCAGCCGTTCACGGGGACGTTCGAAGGGGATGCGAGGGCGCTGTTCTGGCGCCTCTGCGAGGTCAGTCCGGCGCCGTTCGCCGCCTACCTCGACGACGGCCGTGGCCATGCCGTGCTCAGCTCGTCGCCCGAGGAGTTGGTGCGACGCGATGGCGATCGGTTGCGCACCCGACCGATCAAGGGCACGCGACCGCGCCATGCGGAACCGAGTCGCGACCGCGCGCTGCTCGCGGAGTTGCTGACGAGCGAGAAGGACCTCGCCGAGCTGGCGATGATCGTCGACCTGCTGCGCAACGACTTCGGCAAGGTCGCCGCGACCGGCAGCGTGGCCGTCGGTCCGTTCCCCGAGCACGCGAGCTTCGCGCAGGTGCACCACCTGTTCGCCACCGTCACCGCGCGGTTGCGATCGGGCCTCGACCACGTCGACGTGCTGCGCGCGATCTTCCCCGGCGGCAGCATCACGGGCGCGCCGAAGCTGCGCGCGATGGAGATCCTCGAGGAGCTCGAACTCGTGCGGCGCGGGGTCTACACCGGCGCGATCGGTTTCGTCGGACCGGGCGACCGCATGCACCTGAACGTCGCGATCCGGACCATGCAGGTCGCGGGCTCGAAGGTCCGCTGCAATGCCGGCGGCGGGATCACGGCCGACAGCGATCCCGCCATGGAGTTCGACGAGACGATCGCGAAGGCGCGCGGGATGATGCGCGCGCTCGGGGTGGAGCCGGAGGCGTGAGCCGGGACTGCGGCTTGATCGAGACGATGCTCGTCACACGCGGGCGGGTTCCGCTCTGGGCGCGGCATCGAGCGCGGTGGCAGCGATCGTGCGAGGCGCTCGGGATCGAGGCGAGTGCGCCGGATGGCGTGCCGGACCGGGTGCGGGAACTCGTTCCCGCGGGTGTGGCGATCGCCCGCTGGGTCACCGAGGCCTCGGGCGAGTTCGCGTTCTCATGCCGTCCGTTCGCTGTGTTCGAACGCGCCGTCCGGCTGCACGCGGTCACCGTCGAGGACCCGGGCGTCGGCGACCCG
>JAGQQZ010000483.1 GCA_020425915.1 Planctomycetota bacterium
CCCACACCCGTAGGATCCCGCCCCGTGTCCCCGCACCCGCTCGCACCGACCCGCGCCGAACTCCTCGAGATCTTCCGCATGCGTCACGGCGACCTCGAGTCGACCGGTTGGCAGCCTCGCATGCGCCAGCGCTTCGGACACTTCACTCCCGACGAGCACTACGAGGCCCTCGTCGCGAAGCTGGTCACCGACGGATGCAGGTGGCTCGACGTCGGTTGCGGCCGCAAGCTGTTCCCGAGCAACGTCGAGCTCGCCGAGACGCTGTCGAAGCGCGCCGGCCACCTGACCGGCGTCGATCCGGACGAGACGCTCGACGAGAATCCGTTCGTCCACGAGAAGGTCCGGGGGCTCATCGACGACTTCGAACCGCGGCGCGAATACGACGTCGTGACGCTGCGCATGGTCGCCGAACACATCGCCGACCCGGCGCGGGCGGTCGCGACGATCCGCAGGTGCCTGGCGCCCGGCGGTCGCGCGGTGATCTACACGGTCAACCGATGGTCGCCGGTCCCGCTGGTCACCGGCCTCGTCCCGTTCCGGCTCCGGCACCCGATCAAGAAGGCGCTCTGGCGGACCGAGTCGGTCGACACGTTCCCGACCTGCTTCCGGATGAACACGCGGGCGACCCTGCGCCGGCAGTTCGCGGCGGAGGGCGTCGAAGAGGAGTTCTTCACGAAGCTCGACGACTGCCGTTCGTTCGCGCGCTTCCGCGTCACGAGCTGGCTCGAACTCGCGGCCTGGCGTGCACTTCGGGCCGTGGGGCTGCACTACCCCGAGAATTGCCTGCTGGGGGTCTACCGGCGGCCGTAGCCTTGACGAGTTCCGGCGCAGCGCCGATTCTCAGCGCATGCAAGTCCTCGTCGTCGGCGGTGGTGGCCGCGAACACGCCCTCTGTTGGAAGATCGCCCAGTCCCCGCTCGTGGATCGGGTGCACTGCGCGCCCGGCAACGCCGGGATCGCCGAAGTGGCGGACTGCCGGCCGGTCAAGGACGACGACATCCCCGGTCTCGTCGCGCTGGCGAAGAAGGACGGCATCGACCTGACGGTCGTCGGTCCCGAGGTGCCGCTGTGTGCCGGGATCGTCGACGCGTTCGAGGCGGAGGGCCTGAAGATCTTCGGACCGTCGCGCGACTACGCGCGCCTCGAGGGCGACAAGGCGTTCGCCCGCGAACTGTGTCGTCGCAACCGGATCCCCTCGCCGTCGTTCTGGACGTTCGAGGATTTCTCGCAGGCGAAGGCGTTCCTCGAGAATCGCGAGGAAGGGCCGATCGTCGTCAAGGCGTCCGGGCTCGCGGCCGGCAAGGGCGTGACCGTCGCGGAGAACCGCGAGCAGGCGATCGAGGCCGCACGCGACAGCATGGAGAAGAAGCGGTTCGGCGACTCGGGTCGGCGGATCGTGTTCGAGGAGTTTCTCGAGGGCGAGGAGGTTTCGCTGATCGCGCTCACCGACGGCACGACGATCCTCCCGCTCGAGCCGGCACAGGACCACAAGCAGGTGTTCGACGGCGACGAGGGACCGAACACGGGCGGCATGGGGGCGTACAGCCCGGTGCCGTCGGTCAACCACCGGGTGCTGTCGCAGATCGAGAGCCAGGTGCTGCTGCCCACCGTCCACGGGCTGCGCCGGTCGGGTGAGGGCTATCGCGGCTTCCTGTACGCCGGGCTGATGATGACGCACAGCGGACCGCGCGTGCTCGAGTTCAACTGTCGGCTCGGCGATCCGGAGACGCAGCCGCTGCTGATGCGGTTCCAGTCCGACCTCGTCCCGTACCTGCTGCACACGATCGACGGCACGCTCGCCGAGTTGGAGGCGCCGGAGTGGGATCCGCGCACCGCGGTGTGCGTCATGGCGACGTCGGGCGGCTACCCGGGGCCGTACAAGACCGGCATGCCGATCCTGGGCCTGGACGGGATCGAGACCGGTCCCGATCTGCAGATCTTCCACAGCGGCACCTCGCGCCGCGCCAGCGACGTCCTCACCGCTGGCGGTCGCGTCCTGGCTGCGTGTGCGCTCGGCGAGAACGTCGCCGAGGCGCGCGAGCGAGCCTACTCGGCGATCGATCGGATCGATTTCCTGGGTAAGCACGTTCGCCGCGACATCGGCGCGCGCGAGCGATGAGCCAGGACGAGCTGAAGACGGTCGAAGAGTACATGCGCAAGAACGGCTTGCGCTGGACGTCGCAGCGCCGGCAGATCGCGCGCGAAGCGTTCGCGACCCACGACCACTTCAGCGCCGACGACCTGCTCGACGTGTGCAAGCAGAAGGACGTCCGCGTGTCGCGCGCGACCGTCTACCGCACGCTCGGCATGCTCGAGGAGGCCGGGTTCGTCGAAGGACTCGACACCGGCGACGGTGGCAAGAAGTACGAGCACGTGCTCGGACACGAACACCACGATCACATGGTCTGCACGAAATGTGGGCGGATCATCGAGTTCTTCGACCAGGAGCTCGAGCGCCGCCAGGAGCGCGCGGCGAGTCGCCACGGCTTCCTGATCGAGTCCCACAGCCTGAAGTTGTTCGGCAAGTGCCGGGATTGCCGGTGAGCGAATCCTGCGGCAACGTCCTCGTCGTCGACGACGAGCAGGACCTGGCCGAATCGTGCGCGTTCTTCCTGCGCCGCAACGGCTACCACGTGCAGTGTGCGGGGTCCGGTGAGGAGGCGGTCGCGCTGCTCGAGGACGGCGAGTTCGAGCTCGTGATCACCGACCTCAAGATGCCGCGGATGTCCGGCATCGAGTTGCTGGGATCGATCAAGCAGCGCGATCCCGACGTCGAGGTCGTCGTGATCACCGGCTTCCCCGAGGTCGAGACCGCCGTCGAGGCGATGAAGCTCGGCGCGCTCGACTACCTGACGAAGCCGTTCAACGAGGACTCGCTCATGCAGCGGGTCGAGAAGGCGTTCGCGCACCGCCAGGTCACGGCGTCGAACGCCGAACTCAAGGAGCGCCTGCGCGCGGGTGCCGAGGGGCGCCTGCTGACCTGGGTCTCCGACGAGTTCCGGGCGACGGTCGAGACCGTGCAGAAGGCGGCGCGCA
>JAGQQZ010000484.1 GCA_020425915.1 Planctomycetota bacterium
CGACTCCTCGCGGTGGCCCCGACCTTCGCCCTCCTGCTCGCGGCCTGTGGCTCGCTGCACTACGACCTGTCCTCGGTCCCGATCCCGATCAGCGCGAAGCCCGCGGAACCGGGCGCCCACGTCGATCCGCTGCACATCGAGAGCAAGAACGTGCTCTGGGTGCACGGCCTGTTCGGTCAGTCCGAACCCGACGTCACGGCACTCGTCACCGAAGCCGCGGCCGGCTACGACCGGATCGCCGGATTCCGCGTCGTGCAGTCGGGCAGCTTCCACGACTGGCTGCTGACGCACCTGTCGGCGACGCTCGTGCGGATGAAGACCGTCCGGATCGAAGGGCAGCTCGTGCGCGACGAGTGACTTCTCAACGCGACTCGGCCCGTTCGCGCCGGCGCACGCTCCCCGGCGACTCACCGAACTCGCGCTTGAACGCGCGGCAGAACGCAGCCTCCGACCGGTAGCCGAGCCCGTCGGCGAGCGCGACCAACGGATCGTCACCGTCGCGCAGCCGTCGGCGCGCGAGCCGCAGCCGCCAGCTCGTCAGGTAGCGCATCGGAGCGACGCCGACGAGTTCGGCGAACCGCGCCGCGAACGCCGAGCGCGACATCGACGCGAACTCGGCGAGCGACTCGACGCCCCAGTCCCGCTCGGGTTCGCGGTGCATCGCGACCAGCGCGCGGCCGAGACGTTCGTCGCGCAGCGCCGCGAGCCAGCCGTGCGACGCCGACGGCGCACCGTCGATCCACGCGCGCAACACCTGGATGACGAGCACGTCGGCAAGTCGCGTGATCACGGTCTCGCCGCCGGGCTTGAGCGCTCGCGCCTCGGCGGCGATGAACTGCAGCGTGCTCCGCAGCCAACCGCCCTCGTCCTGCGACCACGAGTCGACGTGCAGCACCTCGGGCAGCTGCGCGATCAGGTGCTCCGCCGCGACGTGGTCGAAACGCGCGACCCCGCAGACCAGCTCGGTCCGTTCGCCGCCACCCCCGTGTCGCATGATCTCGTAGCGCTCGCTGACCCGTTCGACCGGGATGTCGAACAGGGGGAGTGCGTCGGCTCGCGCATCGCTGCGCACGCGGTGCCCACGGCCATGCGGCACCAGCGCGAGGCTGCCGCGCTCGAGTCGGATCGGCTCGGCGCCGTCGACCTCCAGCACGCAGTGGCCGGACGTGATGACGTGGAACATCATGCAGTCCTCGAACGGCGGCAGGTCGATCCCCCACGGCGCGGTCAGCTCGGAGCGGCAGTAGAGCGTGCCGTGGAGTTGCAGCAGGTGGAGCGTCTCGCCGAGCGGGTCGGACGGCGGCGGGAGCTCGCGGGTCTGGTCGGCCATGGGCACATTGTGCCACGAATCGCCGCGCCCCCGAGATTCCTGGACGATCTGCAAATCGAACGAGACCAAGTGGCATGGTGCAGCCTGCCTGATCATCCGATCCTGGTCATCGTGAGGCCGGCGAACCGACCGGCCACCCGAGAACCGAATCCCCAAGGAGATCCACGATGTCATCCCAGAACCCCATCCTCGTCATCGGCTCGACCGGCAAGACCGGCCGCCGCATCGTCCGCCGCCTGACCGACCTCGGCCTGCCGATCCGCGAGGGCTCGCGCCGCTCGGACCCGCCGTTCGACTGGGACCGACCCGAGACCTGGGCGCCGGCACTCGACGGCGTCGACACCGCGTTCGTCTCGTTCTTCCCCGACCTCGCCGTGCCCGGCGCGCCCGCCGCGATCGAACGGCTGACCGAACTCGCGAAGGCCGCCTCGGTGCGGCGCCTGGTGCTGCTGTCGGGCCGCGGCGAGCGCAACGCGGAGCGGTGTGAGGAGATCGTCCGCCAGAGCGGCCTCGGCTTCACGCTGATCCGCGCGAGCTGGTTCGCGCAGAACTTCGACGAAGGCGTGCTGCGCGACGCGGTGCTCGCCGGCACGATCGCGATGCCCGCCGGCGACGTCCGCGAGCCGTTCGTCGACGTCGAGGACATCGCCGACGTCGCGGTCGCCGCGCTGACCGACCCGACCCACGACGGGCGGCTCTACGAACTCACCGGTCCGCGGCTGATGAGCTTCACCGAGGTCGCGGCGGAGCTGTCGAAGGCGACCGGCCGTCCGGTGCGCTACGCGCCGATCTCGTCCGAGGAGTTCCGCGCGGCCCTGACCGCGGACGCAGGTCCGGAGTTCGCGAACATGTTGACCGAACTCTGCGCCGAGGTGCTCGACGGCCGCAACGAACGCCTCGACCACGGCGTGCGAGAAGCACTCGGTCGCGAACCACGCGACTTCGCCGACTACGCCGAAGCGGCCGCCGCGGCGGGCGCCTGGTCGACGGCGACGCGCGAGGTCGGCTGACCTCGCGACCGAGCCTCAGACCTCGGCGCTGTGGAACACTTTCTGCACGTCGTCGAGGTCCTCGAGCGCGTCGACGAGCTTCTCGAACATCTCGGCGTCCTCGCCGGTCAGCGCCGTCGTGTTCTGCGGCACGAACTGGATCTCGTCGACCTCGAACTCCACGCCGTCGAACGCGTCGACGATCGCCTTCTTGGCCTCGCCGTACTGCGTGTTCTTCGCCAACACCGTGACCATCCCGCCCTCCGACTCGACGTCGATGACGTCGACGTCCGCCGTCAGCAACGCCTCGAGCACCGCGTCCTCGTCGTCGGCCGGGAACACGAACACCGCGCAGTGGTCGAACATGTGCGCGACCGCCCCCGCGTTGCCGAGCTTCGCCTTCGCCTTGCCGAACGCCGTCCGCACCTCGTTGAACGTCCGCGTCGGGTTGTCGGTCAGACACTCGACGATCAGCATCGTCCCGTTCGGCCCGTAGCCCTCGTAACGCGCCTGCGCGAAGTCCTCACCGCCGCCGCCCTTCGCCTTCTCGATCGCCCGATCGATGACGTGCGTCGGCACCTGGTCGCGCCGCGCCCGTTCGATCAACGCCCGCAACGTCGCGTTGAGGTCCGGATCGGGATCACCGGACTTCGCGCAGACGTAGATCTCGCGCCCGTACTTGCTGTAGACCTTCGCCTTCTTGTCGGAGGTCTTGGCGATCGCGTCCTTGCGGTTCTGGTAGGCTCTGCCCATCGGGGGTTCGGTAGCGGAGTGGTGAAGGACGAGAGGATCGCCCAGTCGGTCGAAGCGAGCAAGATCCCTATTCCGACTCCCGCTCGAGCGCTTGCGCCAATTCCGCTCGGAGGTCGAGGTGCACCTCGAGCCGCCGGGTGGTCTGGCTCCAGCCCCCGTCGACGAACACGAACCTCCGACCGTCGGCCGTGACGTCGTAGTTGGGCACGTTGTTGAAACCCGGGACGTAGTCACCCTCGAACAACAACTCCTCGTCACCCTCGGGACGACCGGTCTCACCATCGATCTTCCGGGCGTACACGGCTCGACCGCGCCGGTAGAACAACTCGGTGTCGTCCGGCGACCAACGTGGCTCGGTGCCGACGGCGACAGAGATCTTCGCACCGAGCGGCCGCTCCCGGCCGTAGCCCCGAACGAACACCTCGTGTCGACCGGTCTCGTCGGAAACGTAGGCGAGCCAACGCTCGTTCGGTGAGAGGGTCCCGGCCTGTTCGCAGTCCTCCGTCGCGAGCAGCACACGAACGGATCCGGTTGCCATGTCGAGTTCGCACAGATCCCATTCCCGCCCGGGAACGAACTCGTGGAAGTAGACGCGGCCGTTCGGGTGCCACTGTTGCGCCATCTGCCAACCAGGTCGCCGCTTCAGGCAGCGAGGCTTGCGAGTCAACGGCTGCTGGATCCACACGTTGCGCCCGACGAAATCGCTGAACACGACGCCGTCCCCCTGCGGCGACCAGATCGGCTGCACCGTGTTCGGCAGCGTGGTGTCGACCTTCGCCGGGAGCGGGGATCCGCCCTCCAGGTCCAGGGTCCAGACCTCGTGAACGCCCATCTCGTTGTGGTGCGCGAACACGATCTCGGAGTCGGTCGGGGACAGCTTCGGGAACTCGAACGCCTTTCCCTCCCAGAGCGTCGCCTCGGTGCCGTCGCGATCCACCCACACGAGCCGCCGTCCCGGCGACGGTGGTCGCAACGGCTCGTAGACGACGACGCCGGCAGACTCGGCGATGGCGACGTGAGGCGTGCCGAGCTGGGACACGTGGATGCCGCGCACGACGCGGACCGGCGGTGCCTGGATCGAGTCCGATTCGAGGTCGATCCGCACGGCGTAGAGGTCGTGCGTGCGGACGTAGAGCAGAAACCCCCTTGTCGGGTCGCCAGATCCGGGTAGGTAGCGCGCGAACGCCCCGTTCACCTCCGGGAAGGCGACCTGGCGACCACTGTCGACGTCGAGGATCCTCGGCTCCAGCCGGCCACCGTTACGAGAGAGGTGCGCGGTGAACAGAACGCGCCCGTCCGGGAGGAACTGCGGCCAGCGGTGATTGATCTCGCCGTCCACGAGCTCCGTGACCTGGCGCTCGCCCTCGCCGTGCGCGTCCACCAGGCTCAGACCGTGGTCCTGATCCGCGAACACGACTCGATCGTCCGCCCCCCAGGCGAAGCCACGGATGACTCCGGCGGCTCGACCCGCTCGCACCGGCTCGACCGAACCGTCGGCCGCGAGCCGCTTCAGGTTCTTCGAACCGAGCTCCGCGAACACGACGCGCGCGCCGTCCTGCGAGAACCCGATGAACTCCGCACCGGCCGTCCCCGCCAACGGGACGAGCGCGGTGTCGTCGAGGCGTCGTCGATACGCCTGCTGGAGACCCATCGCATCCCGTGCCACGAACAGAACTTCCCGACCGTCCGGCGAGATCGCGATCGGCGGCACCGAACCCGTGAGCGCGTCCAGTACCAGTGCGGACGCGGGGGATGGGAAGGTGATCGAGAGTTGCGCCCCTACCGCGTGGTCATCACCTCTGTCGTCCGGTACGAGCAGACGCCCGACGAAGAACCCGACGCAGAGTGCGGCAGCGACTCCGGCGAGCCACCACCGAACCGGCATCGCCTGGTCCGACTCCCCGGCGCTGTCGAATCCGGCGCGACCGGCGAGCACGTCCTCCAAGACCACGCGTGCGTCACCGACGTCCCGCAACCGTTCCTTGGGGTTCTTGCGAAGGCAGCGACGCACGAGCCGTTGCACCGGGCCAGGCACGTGAACCAGACGCGACACGTCCACGGACTCCGTCGCGATTCGCGCGAACAGATTGCCGAGATCCTCCGCCTCGAACGCACGCCGCCCGGTCAAGCACTCGAACAGCACACAACCGAACGCCCAGCAGTCGATCCGCCGATCGATCGCCTTGCCGCCGAGCTGTTCCGGCGCCATGTAGGTCGGCGTTCCGATGAGTCGTCCGTCGGCGGCGGTCACCGCACTGTTCGGCGTCGACTCCAGCGATCCCGCGAGGCTCGGCTTGGCCAACCCGAAGTCGAGGATCTTCGCGACACCTTCCGGTGTGACGCGAACGTTCGCCGGCTTCAGGTCACGGTGGATGACGCCGGCCTCGTGCGCGGCCTCCAATCCCGCGGCGATGTCCCGACCGATTCGGAGCGCCTCTTCGAGCGGCAACGCCCCCCGCGCGAGTCGCTGCTCGAGGGTCTCGCCCTCCACGAGCTCCAACGAAAGGAACTCGACATCGTCGACCCGGTCCACGCCGTAGATCTGCGCGATGTTCGGATGGTTCAACGCCGCGAGCGACTTCGCCTCGCGCTGGAACCGAAGCAACCGCTCCCGATCCTCGGCGAACTCCTTCGGCAGCACCTTGATCGCCACGTCCCGCCCGAGACTCGTGTCCCGAGCGCGGTGCACCCGCCCCATCGCACCGGCACCGATCGGCTCCAGGATCTCGAAGACCCCGAGCCTCTGACCGCGGCACAGATCGTCGGCGGCGTGTGCGATGAGAGAGTTCCTCCCGCCAAGGCTGGCGGCAGCGTCGGACCGGCCCAGAGTATGGCCGACGACCAGCCCGAACAACGCCGGACGTGGCGATGTGCATCTCCAGCAGGCGCCGCGACGGCCAGGGAAACGGATGGAACGAGCGCGCTTGACGCAGAGGCGCGGGGGCGACACCATGCGAGACCCGCCGTCGCCGGACGACGGGTCTGCGGCCGTAGCTCAGTTGGTAGAGCGTCAGCTTCCCAAGCTGAATGTCGTGGGTTCGACTCCCATCGGCCGCTTTCTCGCAACCCTGGCTGATCGCGTTACTTGCGAACCCGCGCGCCGCGCGCGGTGCGGCCTCCAAGCGAAAGCAGCATGCGTAGTCCTACGCATTCGGAGGAACCGCAACCATGACCCGCAAGCCCAAGAAGATCCCCAAGCACTGCCACCACCGTCACACGAACCAGGGATACGTCCGACTAGACGGCGAAACGCTCTACACGGGAGTGTGGGGTAAGCCCGAGACGGACGCGAAATACGATCGGCTCATCGCTGAGTGGCTCGCGTCGGGCCGCGTGACACAACGAACCAGCGCATCGGCCTACGAAATCCGGCATCTCGTCGCGGACTACTGGACACACATCCAGAGCTACTACGCGAACTCGAAGGAGCCCGTCAACATCAGATACGCCCTTCGACCACTCGTTCGACTCTACGGCCCCTGCGCCGCCGAAGACTTCGGGCCAAGACAGCTTCGAGCAGTTCGGGAGGACATGGTGAGCAGCGATCTCTCTCGAACGATGGTCAACCGACGAATCGGGATGATCCGACGCATGGTCCGATGGGCTGTATCGGAGGAGCTTGTTCCACCTCAGAACGCGCAGGCGCTCGACGCCGTCGAGCCACTACGCCGCGGTCGCACATCAGCCACCGAGTCGGACCCCGTGCAACCTGTCCCGCGAGAAATCGTAGCGGCGACCCTTCACCACGTGTCGCGACAGGTCGCCGCGATGATTCGGCTCCAACTCCTCACGGGAATGCGCTCATGCGAAGTAGTGACCATGCGGCCATGCGACATCGAACAACGAGACCACCTCTGGCGCTACACCCCCAAGAAACACAAGACGCAACATCACGGACGGCGTCGAACGATCCTGCTAAACGAGCAGTGCATCGATGTGGTGAGACCGTTCCTTCTTCGATCCGAGGAGTCGTTTCTCTTCGACCCCAGAGAGGCTGACTTCGAGCACAGGCTAGCCCGCGGCGACGGCACTACAGATTCCGTGTCGCGCGAAAGCAAGCGACGCATCCGTCCGCACTACGATTCGCAAACCTACGGGCGCGCCATCGCGCGCGCGTGCAAGCGTGCCGGAATACCGCACTGGTTTCCGCTCCAGCTCAGGCACACGGCTGCCACCGAGATACGAGCACTGCACGGAATCGAGGCCGCCAGAGCGGTGCTGGGACACGCCGAGGCGAGAACCACGGAGATCTACGCGGAGCGAGACGAGGAACTCGCGAAGCGCATCATGATCGCGCGCACCTGACTCAAGTGGTCGCCCTTCGCGGACCGAATGGTCCGCCATGAGCGGTGACTCCAGGCCCAGCGCGAACGCTGCGATTCACGACATCGCTCAGGCCGTCGACAGCCTGTCGGTCGCGCTGCGACTTTGGCTCGGTGGTGTGGCGACGAAGCCTAAACCGGCGCTTCCAGACACCGCCTACCAGAAGCTCCAGGCAACCTCTCGCGCCGTAACCGATCTCGAATTCGCGTTGGCAGGATTCGACCTGCTGGGGGTCGCGACCACGCCCCACGGAACGAAGGTGCCAGAGCCGTCTGCAACTCGGGCATTGATTGCCCTTGCCGACGCATTGTTGTTCGCCGCGGACCTCTCCACGCGCGATGGCAAGCCCCCGAGGGAGCTACGTCGAGCGCCAGGAGCATGGACTCGGACGGTTCCGCACCGTGAAGTCGTCGGGCCGATCGCGAAGGCACTCGCTGTGTTCGTGAAGGAGGAACTCACGACCAGCGAAGTCGACACGCTCAGGGCCGAGTCGTTGCTCGAACTGCAACGTCTCGATCTTCACCCCACGAGCGCGGACCGCGCCCTGATCTGGTCGGACAAGAAGCTGCTCAAGACAGTAAGGCAGATGCTGGAGAAGCTGCTAGAGTTCCAAACGGACGATCCAGATCGATACATCGTGAGAGAGGACTTCGCCACTGCGTCGGGCTACAAGTCCACTCGAAGGAACCAGGTCGTGGCCGCTCTCGTTCGCCAGGGCCTCGTAGAGAAGGGCGATCGGGGATTCCGACTTTCGCGGTTCGGGGAGCACGCTCTCGACAAGCACGAGTGAGTGCCGCGTGAGCAAAGCTCCGAAGACCTCGTTCATGTATTAGTTCAACGGGTTCCTCTTCCGTTGGTCACCGTTCGACCGGGCCTAGGCTCGACCGACGAGACCAACCGATGATCGACACCGAAAGAGAAGAACTCATCACGCTCAGAGAAGCCGCGCCGCTGTTCCCCCGGCTTCGCGGCAAGAAGCGGCCACACATCAGCACCCTGTATCGTTGGACGCGACAAGAAGCGCGCCGGGGCCGACCGACGCTCGATTCGACGAAAGTCGGTGGAACGATCGTCACAAGTCGGGAGGCGATTCATCGATTCATCGCCGCTTCGGAAGCCGCGACCGATTTCGAGATCGCTCCAGCGACCGCCTCGAACGGGCGCTCGGCGCGCCAGGACCGTCAGACAGATGACATCCTGAAGTCGGCCGGGATCATCCTATGAGCACCCCCCCAAGAACCGAAGTTCTCTGTGACACCCCGATGAAGCGTAAGAACTGCACTCCGCTACCGGAGCTGGTTGCTGTTCAAGAGGCTTCGAAGAACCAACAAGAGAAGGGGATCGCGAACCAGGCGAAGCTCGCGAGCTTCGTGAGCGACCATGCACTTCTGATTCCGTCCAACGAGAACTGCATCGACACGGTTCGGATCGCGCTTCCGCGCGCTCCGATTCCGCGAGACCGAGGCCACTTGGTGAAGCTAGGCTTCGAACTGAGGAAGAACACGCACAAGGCCAAGAAGCTCCCCGACGGATCGCTAGTGGATCCAGACCCGGGTTCGGAACGATGGTTTCGTGCAGCAGACAACGTCCGGGTTGATCTCCGATCACCGGAGTCGGGAGACCGTTGTTCGATCGAGTTCGAAGTGGCGAGCATCCTGGAAGTCCCGAGCCACCAACTGCACACGCTCTCCGCGATCGACGTGCAGCGCGCCTTCGAGGTCGCCATGCTGGAACTGCTCCCGTGGACGACTCATGTTGTCGAACTCGGAGGCAAGTTCTGGGCGGTCGTCAGAATCGACATCGCACGCGACTTCCCGGGTGACGCCGAGAAGTTCGCCGACGCATACCAGTTGAATTCGTGGCCGCGAGTGCGCAGCGTCCCTGTCCCGAAGCGGCAGGGTAGCACGCTCCGATGGGCGGCCTACGGCTCGAAGTCGCAGCCGAACCAGCTCACTGCCTACGACAAGGGCGCTCAGACCATCGCAGCCGAGAAGTTGATCTGCGGCGCGCCGCCTCCAGGCACTCTTGTTCGTGTCGAGCGACGTTGGCGAAGTTCCGTGGCGCTTCCTAGTCTTCTGGGGATTCTCGACGGGTGTTCGGACGAAATCCGTGTCGGTGGCCGTTGCATCCAGTTCGTCCGTCGCGGCGCATCGACACCTACCATTTCGTCTCCGCTGAGCCTGCACGCGCTTCACGTCGCGTTGGCGCACGAGATCAGTCTCCTGGGGCATGCCGAAACCAGCGCATCCGGGAAGCACGGTCCGAAGCCCACTCCTCGTGAAGCTGCTCCTCGACACCAACATCTTCATTCCACTGGAGCCTGCGTCCACAGCTGACGTGGCGACCAACTCAGAGGCCGCAGCTCTCATCAATCGCCGAGCGCA
>JAGQQZ010000485.1 GCA_020425915.1 Planctomycetota bacterium
GGTCGCTCCCGGAGCCGACATCGAGGTGTTCAAGCAAGCGATCGCCGACGTCCTCCCGGAACGGACCGAGGTCGTCACGGGCGAGGAGCTCGCCGAGGAGACCAAGGACCTCGTCGGCGAGGTCGTCGGGCTGATCGCGACGGGTCTCCTGATCTTCGCCGTCATCACGGCATTCGTTGCAGCGTTCGTCATCAACAACATCTACGGCATCACGATCGGACAGCGACTTCGCGAGCTCGCCCTGCTGCGAGCGATCGGGGCGAGCGGCAGCCAGGTACGTCGCCTGGTTGTTCTCGAGGCCATCGTCGTCGCGACGATCGCCACCGTCATCGGCATCTTCGGCGGCTACGTCGTCGCTCAGGGCATCATCGCTGCGTTCAACAGCGCCGGCGGCGGCTTCCCCGAATCCACGATGCTGCTGAAGCCTCGCACGGTGGTTGTGTCGGTCATCGTCGGCATCGGGATCACGGTGTTGTCGGTGCTCGTCCCCGCCATCCGGGCGGCACGCATCCCACCGGTCGCAGCCATGCGTCCCGAAGTCGGGTTCTCCTCCCTCGGCGGAGGCCGCCGCCTCGTTCTCGGTGTCGTCGCCACCACGGTCGGTCTGACTGCGTTCCTCGTCGGCATCTTCCTGCGGCCCGGCGGCAGCCTCGGTCTGATCGTGCTCGGTGGCGGTGGCGCCCTGGTCACGTTCCTCGGCGTGGCGAGCTTGTCGGCGACGGTCGCGCGGCCCGTCAGCATCGCGATCGGGGCGCCGATCAGCAAGGTGTTCGGAACCGGTGGTCGCTTTGCCCGTGACAACGCCGCTCGAGCACCTCGCCGCACGGCACGTACGGCGTCGGCGCTCATGATCGGTGTGGCCATGATCAGCGCAGCCGCGGTCTTCTTCTCGTCGTTCCGCGACACGTTCGCCCGCGCGCTCGACCGAGCCGTGACCGCCGACTACATCGTGCTCGACCGCGAGTCGTTCCAGCCTCTGTCACCCGAGGTCGCTGCCCGGCTCGCCGAACTGCCCGAGCTGTCCGCAGTCTCTCCGCTGCGCAGCATCGGCGGCGACGTCGGTGACCGCTCGGTCGACTTCAACGCCGTGAGCGCCACAGACTTCCCAGAGCTCGTCGACATCGATCTCACTGACGGCAGCTACGACGGCCTCGCCGACATGGGGCTGCTCGTCTACCGCGACGTCGCGGAAGACGAGAGCTACGACGTCGGCGACGAGGTACCTGTCGTCTGGCAGAACGGAGTCGAGTCGACGCTGAGCGTCACGGGCATCTTCGATGACAACTCACTGAGCGGCAACTGGATCATCTCGATCGACACGCTCGAACGAGTATCGAGCCGCACACCCACCGATCAGATCGTGTTGGCGAAGCTCGCCGACGGAGTCGACTTCCCCGAGGCGACCTCAGCGATGCGCGCTGCGATCTCCGAGTTCCCGCAAGCAACGGTGCAGACCAACAGTCAGTTCCTCGACGAGCAGGAGGACCAGATCAACCAGATCCTGTTCCTGGTCACGCTGCTGCTACTGGTCGCGATCGTGTTCTCGTTCCTCGGGATCGCCATCACGCTCGCGCTCGCGGTCTTCGAGCGGACACGTGAGATCGGACTGCTCCGGGCCGTGGGCATGAGTCGACGGCAGCTCCGACGCTCGGTCCGCTGGGAAGCGGTCATCGTCGCCTTGTTCGGCGTCGCAGTGGGCATCGTGGTCGGTCTCATCTTCGGTGTCGCCCTGTCGTACGCCGTGCCCAACACGGTCGTCGACGGCATCACGTTCCCGATCGGAACCCTCATCCTCGTCGTGGTCGTGGCCGTCATCGCCGCCGTGCTGGCGGCGCTCTACCCAGCGTTCAAGGCGTCACGGATGAACGTGCTGGAGGCGATCGCGACCGAGTAGTCGGCGAGAATGGCGCCGATGGCGCACGATCCGCACGACCTGCCCGAGGGGGTGCTCGCGTTCCTCCGCGA
>JAGQQZ010000486.1 GCA_020425915.1 Planctomycetota bacterium
CCTCCGGTTGGGCTACCGCGCAGGCCGACCCCAAGCCCACCGGCGTTCCATCGCTCTTGCGCGGGATGCAGCCGGACCTCGAAGAACTCGACATGCGACGCACCCCGGTCGTCCGCGCCGTCGAACGAGCCCGCGACTCGGTCGTGAGCATCTACATCGCGCGCGACGGGAAGACGCTCGCCCACGGCATCGACGGGCAGGGTTCCGGGGTCGTCATCGACGAGGCGGGACTGGTGATCACGAATTGGCACGTCGTCGCCGCCCTCGAGCAGACGCACGGTGGACTCGTCGCGCGGTTCCACAACGGCAAGTCCTACCCGGCGGAGGTCCTCAGCAGCTCGCCGGAGCACGACCTCGCGCTGCTGCAGTTGCGCACCGACGACCGGGTCAAGGCGATCGTCGCCGGGGACTCCGATTCGCTGATGGTCGGGGAGACGGTGATCGCGATCGGAAACGCGCAGGGGAACAGCGACTCGGTCACCGTGGGCGTCCTGTCCAGCAGGAACCGCTCGATCCGGGTCCGCACGCCGGACGGCCAGACCCGCGCCTACGAGGGGCTGCTGCAGACCGACGCCGCGATCAACCAGGGCAACAGCGGTGGAGCCCTCCTCGACATCACCGGCAAGCTGATCGGCATCAACAACGCGATGGCCGTCGGCGTCGAGAACATCGGCTACGCGATCCCGATCGCGACCGTGCGGCGCGTGTTCGACGAGGTGCTGGTGTCGTCGGAGAACCTCGCGAGCGTCTGGCTGGGCCTCCGCGTGACCGACCAGGGCGGCGCCCCCGTGGTCGCGCAGATCGCGCCGATGGGTCCGGCGTATCGCGCCGGGATCCAGCGCGGCGACAGGATCGTGCGCGCCGGTGGCCGCGACGTCCGCAACGCGCTCGACTACGCCCGCGCGACGCTGCGCGCCGAGATCGGCACGCCGTTCGAGATCGGCGTCGTCCGTGAGAACGAGCCGCTCGAGGTCGAGGTCGCGCCGATGAGCCCCACGGCCTGGGAACTCATGCGACGCACCGGACTCGAAGTCACGCAGGTGACGGCACAACAGGATCGAGAGCTGCTCGAGGCGGCGAGTCTCGAACTCTATTCCGATGCGAACCGCCGCCGCGTCCAGCTGCTGCCCGCGGTGCTCCGGATCGAGCGGGTGCACCCCGACTCTCCCGCGGCCGCGCTCGGCCTCCGCGCCGGCGACGTGCTGGTGGCGGCGAGTGTTCCGACGATGTTCGGTCGTTGGGCGTATCGCCCGCTCGTCAGCGTCGACGACTTCGCGATGATCGCGCGCGATCGCACCGGCGGTTCGTTGAACCTGCTCGTGTTGCGCGACCGCGAGGCGCTCGAAGGACCGATCACGGTCGAGCGACTCTGATAGCGCCGCGGGTCCGCTCAACGCAGGACCCAGCGACAGCGCGCGATCATCGAGAAGTCGGTCGCCAGCGTCGGGCTGAGACGGTCGAGCCCTCCACCGACCGCGGCCTGCACGTTGCTGCGACCTGCGACGCGACGCAACGCACCGTCGGACAGGCCGTCGAGCAGGAGGCACGCCGCCGGCGCCGACCGAGTCCGTCGAACCGACCGCACGCCCTTCGCGTCGACGAAGTACTGCACCGGGACGCCGGGCTTGCCCGCCCGGATCAACCCCAGGATCCGTCGCTCGATGCATTCCGCGATCCGCTGGCCGTCGCGCGATCCGATCCGCTGCGCCCAGCGCCGGAATCCCGGCAGCACGATGCCCACGGTCTGCCAACACCGTTCGCGGTAGGCCTCGCCCGAAGTCTGGCCCTCCGCGAACCGGAACACGCCGAGCGCTTCGTCCCAGCGCTCGAGCAGTTCGCGCCCGAGATGGTCGGCGGCGCTGGCGATGACGGGCTCGTGCTGGAGCTCGAGATGGGCCTCGCATTCGAACAGCGGCCATCCGACGTCGCGGATGCGCTCGGCGCGACGAGACACCTCGGTGGCGCGCGCGACCGACCGACCGATGTCGAGGCCTCGGCGCAACGACTCCCGGTCGGCGAAGGTCAGCGAGGTCAACACGACACCGCTCCACCAGCAGTGGCCGAGCTCGGGTCGGGCCGAGCGATGGTCCCGGCCGTGTCGGAACGGTAGTCCGGAGCGTAGGTCGACGTCCCGGTCGCACAGGTGCACGGCAGACTCGTGCGCGCGGGTCAGCCAATCCGCCGCGTCGAGGGCGAGACCGAGCCGGACGAACCCGAGCGTGGTGTCGTACTCGAGGTTCGTCACGATCGTCGCGTCTGGGTCGGCGAGTGTCCCTCGAACGTAGTCGCCCCGACCGCGATCGCCATCGGCAGGCCGCAACGCGTCGACGCTCTCGAACAGCGCGGCACGCAGCTCGACCCCGAGACCGTCCGCGGCAGGGAGAATCCCGGCCCGCTCCCAGAACCGGCGCGGGATGCGCACTCGCGTGCGACGATCGAGCAGTCCCTCGGTATCCCGCGTCTTCCATTCGCCCGGCGTTCGACCGTCGACGGCGACCCCGAAGGTGCACAGTTCGCGCACTCGCTCGTCGACGACGCCGCTCGCCCACCGCCACGTGACGGAGACGCGCTGCGCGGTGTCACTGTGGTCGCGACGGACTTCGCGGGTGACGGCCGGCCCCTGACCGTCCGCGCTCGGCGGTCGGCCCGAGGCCGAGAGCCGATAGCGCCCGGCGCGGCCGTCCACGGCGATCTCGACCCAGACCCGTTCGGATGCGGCGTCGAGTTCGGCCGTGAGCGTCGACCACTGGAACGCGTCGTGTGGACCCTCGAGGCGCAGACCGTGGCGAATCCGATCCGCGGGCAAGGGGACTCCGAAGCGCACCGGGCCGTCGCCCTCGACGGCGAAGGTGAGCAGGACTTGGCAGGCGAGACTCGCGAGCAGCATGCCGAACGGTGTCCCGCGGCGCCGCACGGTGACGGCGAATCTCGATCAGTCGCGCCAACCCGAGTCGAACCAGCGTCCACCACGTTCGAGCCAGCGCAGGAAACTGTCGTGGTACGGGGCGTGGAGCTCGGCGAAGCACTCGGTCGCGTCCATCCATCGCACCCCGAGGACCTCGCTCGTGGCGGATGGTTCGCCGTCGAAACGGTCCACCTCGAAGAAGAAGGAACGCCAGGCGTACAGCCGCCGATCGGACGCGCAACGCTCGCCCTCCTGGACGAACGCGAACGCAGGATCGCCGACGCACTCGACAGCGACCTCCTCACGCAGTTCGCGCCGCAGCGCCTCGACGAGGAGCTCCCCCGCCTCCACCTGGCCACCCGGCAGGTCCCAGACCTCGGTGCGTCGGCCGTCGATCTCTCGCTCGTTGCGCACGAACAGGATCCGTTCCCCGCGCCGCAGGATGCCGAACGCGCCGAGGAAGTCGACGTGTCGGAGATGGGGCTCGCGGAAGTCCGGATCGCTCATCGACGCAGGATAGACTCGTAGAGTTCGACGAGACAGCCGGCGATCCGTCGTGGGTCGCACGTCTCGACGAGCTCCCGCCGCGGCACGGCTCCGCGGATCGCCGCTGCGGCGCGGGCGAGTGCGGATGGCCCCCCGGCCTCGGGAACGATCGTCCCGCCGGCTGCGAGGATCGCGTCGCGCACCCCCGGCACGTCGTAACCGACCGCTGGAACGCCCGCGGAACAGGCCTCGAAGACGGCGAGCGGGAAACCCTCGCGCTTGCTCGGTACGACGACCAAGTCGAAAGCC
>JAGQQZ010000487.1 GCA_020425915.1 Planctomycetota bacterium
CAAGTGCGACGCACGCGAGCACTCGCCCACCGACCACCGACCACCCACTTCGCCCTCGGCTCCGCACCCCCAACCGCTACGCTTCCCTCCACGATGCTGCGCTACCGATCGGCCGCCACGTTCCTGCTCTGCGCGCTGACCGCGTGTGCATCCGCCGACACGCAGCGACTCGAACGCTCGCTCGACGGGTTCGTCGCCGAACACCTCGACGATCCGCCGACGTTCGGAATCGGCGTCGCGTTCTGCACCGGACCGAACTCCGTCGGCACGGTCACGAAGGGCATCGCCGACCGCGAGTCGCACGCGAAGCTGACCGCCGACGACCGCCTACTCTCGGGCAGCATCGGCAAGACCTACACCGCCGTCCTGACGCTGCAGCTCGTCGCCGCCGGTCTCGTCGATCTCGACGCGAAGGTCGCGCGCTATCTCGGCACCGAAGCGTGGTTCCGAAGGCTGCCGAACAGCTCGCAACTCACGGTGCGCAGCCTGCTCAACCATACGAGCGGGCTGCCACGCTACGTCTACGACGCGAAGTTCCAGCGCGCCGTCGCCGACGACCCGGACCGCGTATGGACGCCGGAGTCTCGACTCGCCTACGTCGCCGACGTGCAACCCCGCTTCGCGGTCGGAACCGGTTGGCACTACGCCGACACGAACTACATCGTGCTCGGCGCACTGGTCGAGCGCGTGACCGGGCGCGATCTCTACGCCGCTCTCCACGACCAGGTGCTCGGTCCGTTCGACCTCGACGACACAGTGCCGTCGAGTTCACGGCGTATCTCCGGCCTCGCTCCGGGCTACACCGCGACCCCCGGCCTGTTCGGGATCCGCGAGAAGACGGTCGAGAACGGCGCGTTCGTCATCAACCCCCAGTTCGAGTGGGCCGGTGGCGGGTTCGCGTCGACGCCGCGTGACCTCGCGCGGTGGGCCTACGCGTTCGGCCATGGCGCGCGGCTCCCGGCCGATCTCTGGAAGCAGGCGACCGACGGAATCCGCGCGCCGCCCCTCGGCGACACCGCGCGCTACGGCCTCGGAATGATCCTGCGGGACACGATCCTCGGTCCCAGCATCGGCCACACGGGGTTCATGCCCGGCTACCTGGCCTCCATGGCGTACTACCCGCAGCACGACCTCGCGGTCGCCGTGCAGTGCAACACCGACGACGGCCGCAAACTCGGGATGACGCTGGGTGCGCTGACCGACGAGATCGCGGCCCGGATCGTGGCGGCGCGCGGAGCCGCCGAATGACGGCTGCGGGAGCCAGACCGCTCGCGATCGTCCTGACCGGGTTCGCCCTGGTCTGCAGTCCGCCGGTGGCGAGCCGACTCATCGCGCTCGAGCCGTTCCATCCCGACGACACCCTCGGCGGTTGGTGTCTGACTGCCGCCTTGCTCGCGACCGCATGGCTCGTCGTCGCCCGCACCCGACGCGCGTGGGTCGTGCGATGCGCGCTCGTCGCGACGACGCTGATCGCGACCGAGGTGGGCGCCCGACTCCTCGTGCGCTGGTTCACCGACTGGCCACGCCAACGACTCGCGGCACTCGGCCGTGTCGCATACCCCGACCTGATCCTGTTCGAGGCACATCCGTTCCTGCAGTTCACGGGTCGCCCGGGCACGACGCTGCGCGGCAACCGCGCGCTCGCCAGCGACACGCCGTTCAACGATCGCGGGTTCTTCGGTCCGGACTTCCCGAAGTCGAAGCCGAACGGAACCTGCCGCATCGTCTGCCTCGGCGCCTCGACCACGGCGTCGGGGTACCCCGGCGTCATGCAGGACTGGTTGAACGAACACGACGCGACGGGCACCCGGTTCGAGTGCGTCAACCTCGCGCACGGGTTCTACAACTCGAACCACTCGGTCGTGAACTTCGTGCTCAACGCGCTCGACCTGGATCCGGACTACGTCGTGGTGCACCACGGCTGGAACGACGCCCGCGCCGCCGCGAACGCCGCCGAGTATCGCGGCGACTACGTCCATGTGCTCAAGGCGTTCTCCCCCCCGATGCCGGCCGATTGGCTGCCGATACGGGCGAGTATCGTCTACCGGTTCGCCCGATTCCGGGCGCTGGGTCCGGCGTCGGGGGACTACCTCGACGCCGCGGTCACACGGCCATTCCGACCGGAGCTCGGCTACGATCTCGAAC
>JAGQQZ010000488.1 GCA_020425915.1 Planctomycetota bacterium
CGAACAAGCAGTCCTTGTAGGGCACCGATCCGGGCCGCGGGACCGGGGCGCGCTGCGCGATCTTGCCGCGCACGACGGCGCCGCCGGCGGGCAACGGCGCCCGCGGCGTGACCACCTCGGGCAGGTCGATGATCTTCCAGTCGCCGACCGCGAACTCGCGCGCGGCGAACTCCCAGACCACGACCTTCTTGCCGGCCAGCACGTCCTCGCCGCTCGCCATGCGCCGCGCGAGCTCCTGCCGCGTCGCGTAGGCGCCCGCGTCGTTGATCGTGATGCGGTCGACGGGCCGCTGCAGGTGGAAGCTCAACGCCTCGACGAAGCCGGCGTGTTGCCCCCAGTGCATCTGGTCCACCGAGTAGATGTTGGCGAAGCTGTCGCCGAGCACGAGCACTTCGGCGTCCGCGGACTTGCTCCACGGCGTGCCGTCCGCCGTCACGACCGGTTCGATCGTCACGGTCTCCGGATCGAACATCGCCTGGTCGTCGGGCAGGCGCAGCATCTTCGCGATGTCTCCCAGGTTGGTGACCGATGCGCTGCCGCGGCGGTAGCGCCCCTCTTCACGTGGCCCGAGCGCGGCGTGTTTCGGGTCGTACTCGAGGAACCGCGAGAGGCCGAGCGCCGCCTCGTCCATCGCCTCGGGCGTCCAGTGCGTATCGGTCTTGAGGAACGGGAACCGCCCCGACTCGCCCGCGTGGACCGCCAGCGACGCGATCGGGTCCCAAGCGCGCGCGCCGGTCTCGACGAACGCCATCTGGAATTCCTCGAGACCGTTCGGGTTCGGCGCGATCAGCGCGTCGAGCAACGACGCGCTCGATCCGCCATCGCGCCAGTGTTCGAACTGTCCCTTGACCGGGACCGGGACGAGGACGAGCGAGATCCCCCGCTCCGCGAGCTGCTCGGCGAAGTCGCGGATCGCCGGCAGCGGATCCGGGCTCGGCGGCGCCTCCCAGGACTTGCCGCCGAGCGACCGGCGACGCTGCTGGACCGGGTCGGCGAACGACGGCCCGGTCAGGTAGTCGATGCCCGGCCGGTAGTACAGCACGTCGCCGTCGACGTACGCCTGTTCGTTGCCGGCACCGAGCTTGACGAGCAACGACTGCACGCGCGGTAGGAACCACGCACCGGCCACCGACTCGTCGTCCAGCTTGCGCTCGAATTCGAAGTAGTTGTGCTCCGACGGCACCGTCGTGAACACGCCGAGCGCGTGCGGCGTCTCACCTTCCGCGATCTCGTGCACGGACTGCACGATCGGCACGCTGACGATGATCGCCAGGAACGCGAACACCAGCAGCTTGGCGGTGCCCGCTCCGATCGTCGTGACGCCGAGTTCGATCGCCGCGACTTCCTCGCGGGACATTCCGGATCGTGTCGTCGACTGGCTCATCGATCAGAAGATGAAGTAGATGAACGGATTGTACGCCTGCGTGAACAGCACGGCGATCGACACGGCGAGCGCAATCAGCGACAGCACCGCCTTCTGCGGCGTGACGGTCCGCGTCCAGTCCCACGTCTGCGTGCCGAAGAACGCGATACCGAGCGCGACGACGAACGAACCGAGGTAGTAGGGCTTCCAGAGCACCAGCCCGAGCAGCGACGCGCCGTCCTGCACGTCGGCGAGCCCGAACATGCAGGCGAGGAAGTTCACCGAGTTCGTGAGGTCGGAGGCACGGAAGAACACCCAACCGATCAGCACGATGACGAACGTCATCAGCACGCGCCCCGGTCCCGGCAGCACGCGGTAGAAGCTGTCCTTCCCCATCGAGCGTTCGAACGCGAGCCAGCCGCCGTGGATCGCGCCCCAGATCACGAAGTTCCAGGACGCGCCGTGCCACAGTCCGCCGAACAGCATGACGGCGGCGAGGTTGACGTAGGTGCGCCGCGGCCCGAGCCGGTTGCCGCCGAGCGGGAGATACAGGTAGTCGCGCAGCCAGCTCGACAACGAGATGTGCCAGCGACGCCAGAATTCGGTGATCGACTGCGACTTGTAGGGCGAGTCGAAGTTCTTCGGGAACACGAAGCCGAGCATCAGCCCGAGCCCGATCGCCATGTCGGAGTACGCGCTGAAGTCGAAGTAGATCTGCATCGCGTAGCCGACGGCGCCGTACCAGGCATCGACCACGTGGGCGGATCCCGCGTCGAACACGGTGTCGGCGATCTTGCCGCACGGGTTGGCGAGCAGGATCTTCTTCGACATCCCGATCGACAGCATCGTCACGCCGCGCGCGAACTTCTCGAACGTGTGGCTGCGCTCGCGGAGCTGCTCGGCGACCTCGGAGAAGCGGATGATCGGCCCCGCGACGAGCTGCGGGAACATCGCGACGTAGCACGCGAAGTCGACGAAGTTCGACATGCCGCGCGCGTCGCCGCGGTACACGTCGATCGAGTAGCTCATCGACTGGAACGTGTAGAAGCTGATCCCGAGCGGCAGCGTGACCCGCAGCGCGGTCTCCCACACGGCGAAGTCGAGGCCGAGCGCCGAGACGATCGCGTTGTAGTTCTCGACGCCGAAGTTGAAGTACTTGAAGAACCCGAGCAGCGACAGGTTCGAGACGATCGAGATCGTCAGCGCCACCCGCTGGGCCTTCGTCCGCGGCCGGTCCTTCGGCAGCTTGTCGAGACCCGGATTGGGCTCGGTGCCGCGCCGCATGATCGCGAGACCGCAGCAGTAGTCGATGATCGTGGAGCCGAACATCAACAGCACGAACCACGGGTTCGCCCAGCCGTAGAACGCGTAGCTCAGCAGCGTCAGGATCGCGTGGCGCAACCGCCGGCCGCTGCTCGCGTAGTACAACGCGAGCGTGAGCGGCAGGAAGTAGAACAGGAAGAGCTGCGAGCTGAAGACCATGCGAAGCCGCCGGAGTGTATCGACTCACTCGCCAGCTTCGAGTCGCTGGCGCAACTCCGCGAAACTCGAGACGCCGACGAAGCTCCGGCCGAGCCCGCTCTTGCCGACGATCACGCAGCGCATCCCCGCCGCTCTCGCGCCCACGGCATCGACGGATGGCCGATCGCCCACGTAGAGCACGCGATGGGGTGGCAACTGCCAGATCGTGGCAGCGCGCAGGAAACCCGC
>JAGQQZ010000489.1 GCA_020425915.1 Planctomycetota bacterium
CTGCGAAGTCCGCGACGGCATTCTCCGTGCCCGACGACAGGTTGTCGAAGAACCAGTTGTAGCCGTTGGGGAAGTCGGGATCGCCGTCGAGCAGATCCTTGTACGGGTTGTGACGCGGATCGCCGCGGAACTGGAACCGCTCGGTGAACGGCACGTCGTCGGGCGAGTCCGCCCACCAGGTGTAGGTCTCCGAGAAGTTGTGCGGCTCCACGAAGTCCACGATCGCCCCTCGGGGTGTGGTCCCGGTCGAGTACGGATCCGACAGCGACGGGTCCCAGATTCGGGTTCGGACCGTCAGCAAGTGATCGGGTTCCGACGTGTCGCGCGGGTCGTAGTAGTTCGGCGGCGAGCTCAGGTCGGTGAATCGCTTGTCGTCCCAGACGTTCGCGGGCACGGTGATGACCCAGCGCGCCGTGTTCTTCGGACCGTCACCGCTCGCGTACAGGTCCTTCGAGAAGTCCTTGGAGCTACCGGCACAACTCGGCACGTACTCGAGCCCGTAGAGTCGTGAACGCTCGTTGGCGAGCAGACCACGGGTGACGCCGTCCGCGGTCACCGGTGGCGACACGACCGGCGTGTTGTAGAGCTTCAGCAGCGTGAACTTCCGTTGACCCGGGCCGGGGTCGACGAACGACGCCTCATAGTACATCTCCCCGCTCTTCAGCGAGCCGTCGCCTGCCTTGCCCGACTCGTCCAGCGGGAAGTACTCCGACGTCCCGTCGACATCGACACCACCGCGCAGGTTCTCGATCACGACGTCGTCCCAGAGCTTGCCACTGCCGTTGTCCTTGAGCAGGTCGACGTCCATGATCTGGAGTGCGATCGGGCGCGTCTCCGGCAGCCGGTCGATGCCCGTCCAGGTCCACGGATCGTCGACGTACGCATAGACGCGGAGTTTCACGTCGCTCGCCCCCGACCCGCCTGGACGCGCGGTCCTGAGCTCCTCGGAGTGCGTGACGACGCGAACACCGGGCAGTCCTGCCGGGTCCTTCGCGGCATCCGAGTAGTTGCGCAGAGGTGGCAACGGCAGCAACTCACCGTGCAGGTTGAGGACGACAGCGTGCTGATAGGTCGCCGGGTTCGCGTTCAGGTCCTCGAGGAACATCTGCAACGTCGGCTCCTCCGACATGTCGGTGAACTCGTCCGGCGGCTTCGTTCCGTTCGACTTCGCGAGCAGGATCTCCTGGGCGCGGGCGTGCATCGAGGCGACGCGCGCGTCGTGGAACTCCTTGGCGCGTGGATAGCGCATCGCGTGGTTGAAGTGGTCCGCGAACGCGTACGGAAACGGGTTCGAGACATCGTCGTAACCATTGACTTCGCCGCTCTCGGTGACGAAGCGAGCCCGCATCGCGCTCGGCACGTAGTAGTAGGTCGATGCGTTGCCGTCCGGCATCCGGCCCGGGTAGTAGTAGACCCAGTCGACCTGGGTCTCGCTGTCCACGGTGTCGTTGACGTAGGGTCGATAGGTCTCGTCGCGCCCGTAGCCGGACTTCGTGATCCAGTGCGTGCGGACTTCGAGACCCGGGTTCTTGCCCTCGATCTCCGTCACGATGGACTCCATGAACGGGCGGATGGACTCCATGTGCACCCACCAACCAGGGATGTTCTCGATCGCGATGAAGAACACGTCGAACACCTGCGCAGTGGGATAACTCGCCGCGAGCCCGTTGACGATCGAGGACACGGATGCGACGAGAGTCGAATCGCCGTCGTCCTTGCGCTTGTAGATGCGCACCGTCACGTAGCGCAGACTGTTGTTCTGCACCTCAGGAACCGGCGCGACGCTGACCTGCCGCGTCCAAACCCAATGGCCGTCCCGCATGACGTTCCGCGAGGCCGGATGATCCGGTGCGAGCAGAGCCCCGTCCGAAGCCTCCACGACGGTCAGGTTGGGCCACATGTTCGCGCCATCGTCGAACGCATCGATGTCCTGCGGCTCGTCGAGTGAATCCGCCGCGAACGCGTGGATCTCCGACAGGATCGACTGAGCAGCGTTGTACGCGAACACGCGATCGCGCTCGGCGTTGGCACCGCGGAATGTCACCGCGAGGTGACCGATCATCGAAGACGCCGTGATCACGATCACGACGACCGCGATCGTGAGTTCCAGGAGGGTCACGCCGCGCGACGCATGATCGGATGGACTCGTCTGGCCCGAGTTCGGCACTGGGAATCGATCCACTTCCATGTCCTCAACCATCGATCAGCGGTAACGCGAGAAACGTGAGAGACGGCTACTGAACCGCGACGTCGTAGTCGTCGACGTCGAGGTGTCGGTCGTCGAGGTATCGATCGTCGAGGTGTCGCCGGGCGTCTCCTCCGAGACCATCGACGTCATCGACGACGCGATCGATCCGAGCTGCGCTCGACGGATCGCGCGCGAGATCCGATACGTGCCGACGTCGCGCTGCACGGCATCGAGCACGCTCTGGTCGTACTCGACCTTCACGTAGTCGCCCGAGCCACTCGTCACGATCTTGTCGCGACCGATGATGGTGCCCCGAATCTCCGCGGGCGCGACGACCTCGATCTCACCGGTCACGTAGACGATCCCGCTGAAGAACGAGTTACTGCCGGCTCCGATCGTGAGATCGCCGTTGACGAACAGGAGCCCGCTGCCTCGCAACGGGTTCTTCGCATCGAATTCGAGCGCAGGCACGTCGGCGAAGACGATGCCCTTGAGTGCCTGGCCGCGCGGCAGGTTCTTGACGTCGGAGACGTAGAGGCTCGCCATCGAGCGGAGTTCCTCGACCTTGACGCCGAACACTTGCTTCGGCGTGTCCCTGTAGATGTTCGCTCGCACGAGCGAACTCGCCCCGCTCACCGCGCCGCTCGAGACGCTGAGAGCGATCGACGACGCCGCCCCTCCGGGTGCCGCCGGAAGTAGGTCGGTGCGCGGATCGTTGATGACATCGCGGTACAGGACACCGACCGCCTTCGAACCGCCGAGGATCTGCGAGCCCGCGCCGATCGAGACCGAGTTCGGATCGCCAGCGTTGATCGCGGCCATGCCCGGCGGGCTGATAAACAGCCGGCTGACCTCGGTCTCGAGGATCTGCACTCCGAGAATCGAGTTCGGCTCGAGGTCGAAGTCGACTTCGTCGTCACGACGGTCGAACAGGTACGAGACGCAGCGGAGTCGCCAGGTTCCGCCGGATGTGCCCATGCCTCGAGTCGCCGACAGATCCTCGCACTGCACCTTCTTGCGGAAGGCGAGTCGCTCGGCGACCGGGTCCTCGTCCCACGGTTTCCAGATCTCGTAGCGCCCCCACACGTTGCCCTGGATACGGAACTCGCGCACGATCCCGATGTCCGGGTCGATCGTCTCCAGGATCGGCGGCGTCGCCGACATGTCGCGCTGCGGGTCGAAGCTGACGACCGGCTGGGTCGACTGTTGCCGGAACCAGCGGATCGCCTCGATCAGTCCGGCACGCGCGAATTGGTTCGCGTGGCCGTTCACGTTCAGCCCGACCGAAGTGCGCTCGAGCGTGGCCTTCATCGAATCGGAGCCCGTCAAGACGAGTCCGACCGCGAAGATCACGAAGAACAATGCGAGAACGAGGATCGTGCCCCGCTCGTTGGAAGCCCTGCTGGCCGGTACCTGTTCCATCCGGATGTTTCCTCCGCGGCCCGCCCCGAATCCCGCGGCAGCAGCGCTGCTTCGGACCTCCGGGGAGCCCGCAGACGGTCAATCGACCAACCATCGGTCTCGGAATGAGGACTCGCCGGGAAAATGGCCGTCAATCTCACCGACCGGTCCGGCCGATAGTCGCTGGCAAGGGAGACTCCACGATGACGACCGGCTCAGGACCCCAGGACTTCAAGCGCAAGATCCTGCTGATCGACAAGACGCTGCAGGCGCGGATCATCAAGAGCATCGCGTGGCCGTGCGGCATCGCCTTGATCATCGCATCGACACTGCTCTGCATGTTCTGCTTCGACCTCGTGACCGAGGCGTTCGAAGCCAACGTGGAGCTGCCGAGCGTCACGCCGCTGATGATCACCGCGGGAGCTTGCCTGATCGGCACGCTCGGGCTCGTCGCCTACAACGCGTTGAAGATCTCGCACCGCGTGGCCGGCCCGCTGTATCGCATGCGAGCCGTCATGGACGAGATCCGTGACGGCAAGTCGGACGCTCGGATCCGGATTCGCCCGGCCGACTACCTGCAGGAGTTCGCCGACGACCTCAACGCGTTCCTCGAGTGGAGCGAGCAGCAGCGTGGCAAGGCCGAGAACGTGTCCACGTCCGCCGAACCCGAGCGGGCGACCGTCGAAGCCGCGAACTGATCGCGTCGGCTAGGCGCGCCGGCGCGCGTCGACCTCGCGCAG
>JAGQQZ010000490.1 GCA_020425915.1 Planctomycetota bacterium
CGGCCGGCGCGAAGGTGACGGGGCAAGCGGGGGGAGCCCCCTCGTTCTGCCTTCGATCCGAGCGTTCGCGAGTTCGAACGCCGATGCGCCGACGCTACTTCGTCTCGCTGACCGGCTGCACCAGACGCTCACGCACGAAGTCCGCATCCGCGCTGTTCGGATCCTGCCGCAGATACGCCGCCCAGTGCTCGCGCGCTTCCTCGAAGCGGTCCATCGCCTCGAGCGTCGCCGCGAGGTTGAAGTGCGCGTCCGCGTACGCCGGCTCCAACTCGAGCGCTCGGTGGTAGGCGAGCAACGCCTTCTCCGATCGCCCGAGTTCCGCCAACGTGTTGCCGAGGTTGTTCCAGGCTTCGACGTATTCCGGATCGAGCTCCACCGCCTGCATGAACCGCTGCGCAGCCTCGCCCTTGCGCCGCAGACTGTGCAGCACGTTGCCGAGATTGAAGCAGATCTCGGGTCGCGCCGGCCCGACGAGCAAGGCCTCGTGGTAGGCGTCGCCCGCACGCTCGAGGTCACCCCGCTCCTCACAGCGGACGCCTTCGACGAACCAGTCCTGTTGGCTGCGTTGCGCGATCGAGGGTAGCGCGGTGTCGACGTCACCGCCGTCGAGTTCGAACGCCAGCCGAAGCTGGCCCGACGGTTCGGCGAGGCCGCCGCACGCGAGTCGGACCAGGAGTTCACCCTGGGACTCGACCAGCTGCCCGATCGGACCCGAGGTCCCGGGCAGCCACTGCTCCAGCCGATCGAGGCTGTGCCGGATCTGCGCCGGGGTCGCGCCGTCGGCGAGCAGTCGTTGGAGCGAGCGCGCGTTCGCGACCTCGCGGAACTCGAAGTACGCCAGACGCTTCTCGACGCGAGCCGGCGTGATCAGTCCGCGGCGCATCCACGAACGGATCTCGCGCTGCGCGACGCGCAGGATCCGGCTGAGCTCGCCGATCGTGTAGAGCCGGGGTGCCGCCGAACTCGCGCGCTTGGGCTCGAGCAGTTCTAGGAAGGACTCTTCGGCGACGACTTCGATCCGCACGCCGGAACCCTGCAGCCGTTCGGCGGCGCGCAGACTGTTCGTGAGGCGACCGTCACTCGCCAGCGGCCAACCATCGCGGCCGACGACGAGGTAGTCGGTCGAGTTGCGCGGCATCGACACGTATCGCGCCCCGACGCCACTGATACGACCGACCGCCTCCGGGCGCGTCATCGACGCGAGCCGGCCCGTGATCGAGACCTCCGCACCACGCAGCGCTGCGTCGCCAGCCGCCCTCATCGAATTCCGATCGCCATTCACCGCCATCGGAAGTATCGCAACGCGGACGCCGAAAATCACGCACCAGAATGCAGACGTTCGAACACCGGCGCGCGCAACGAGCCGCCCTGCGTCCACTCGAGGAAGCTGACCTCGCAGTAGACACCCGGTTCCACCCAGACCGCGTCAAGGTCGCTCGGCACCAGCGGCGCAGCGCGGAGACGTTTCCACAGTTCCTCGTTCAAGCGCGCGCGGTCTTCCGACCGGATGCCGCTGCCGACCCGGCCGACGACTCGCAACTCGCCGTCCGGCGCGTCGCTCGCCACGACGAGACTCTTGAAGTCTCGGGATCCGTCCTCGGCCGGGATCATGCCGACGATCGCGCAGTGTAGGTGCTGACTTCGCTTGATCTTGATCCACGCGTCGCTGCGACGACCCGGCGTGTAGGTGCTGTCGCGCCGCTTGGCGACGACTCCCTCGAGGCCTCGATCACATGCGCCCTCGAACATCGCCTTGCCGAACTCCGCGATCGCTTCGGACAGGACGATGCGAGGATCGCCGATCGACTCGACGAGCTCGGCCAATCGCTCCCGCCTTGCGTCGAGCCGCAGGTCGCAGAGCGAGTCGAAGCCGGCGTAGACGAGATCGAACACGACGTACGTGACCGGGATTTCGGTCACGAGTGCGCGGATCCGCGCCGGGTCCCTGGCCTGCTCGCGCCGCAACACCGATTCGAAGTCGGGCCGATCGTCGCGTAGCGCGACGATCTCGCCGTCGAGCACGAGCCCGGGCGCCGCCGCCCGCAGGGCGTCGAGCTCCGGATAGCGCTCGACGACCGAGTTTCGGTTGCGCGTGTAGGCCCGGATCCCGTCGCGTTCGCGGTGCGCGAGCACGCGGATCCCTTCCCACTTGATCTCGCACAGGTGGTCCGGCGAATCGAACGCTGGCCCGCGCTTGGCGAGCATCGGAGCGACGAACTCGGGAAGCTCGGGCGCCGCCACGACCGATCAGCCGCTCTTCTTCTTGCGTGCCGTCTTCGGCTTGGCGCTCGGCGCCATCTTCTTCTTCGTCGCGGGCTTGCGCTTGGCCTTCGACGGCGTCGCCGAACTCTCGGCCGCACTGGCCTGGGCCCGGGCCACGCTCTCCTTGAGCGCGTCCATGATGTTGATGATCTTCGGCGCCTCCGACTCGGTGACCTGCACGATCTCCTCGCCGTCGACCTTCTTCTGGATCACCTCGGTCAGCTTCTCGACGTAATTGTCCTTGAAGCTCGCGTAGTCGAACGTGTCGAACGTCGAGGCCTCGATCAGGGTCTTCGTCAGCTTGAACTCGTCGGCGGAGCACTCTGTCTGGACGAGTTCGTCCTCGAAGGACTCGGGCTTCTTCACCTTCGCGTCCTGCAGCAGGAGCGTCATGACCAGCAGGTCACCGAGCGGGCGCAACAGCACGAGCTGCTCGCGACCGGACAGGACGACCTGCGCGAAGGCGTGCACGCCGCGGTCCAGCATGCCATCGCGCAACAGCGCGTAGGGCTTCTGTCCGACCGGTCCGTCGGGCACGAGGAAGTAGTTCTTGCCGGCGTGGTAGAGCGACCCGATCGCGTCGGGGTCGACGAACCCGTGGACCTGGATCGACTGGTCGCCCTTCGGGCGGAGCTTCGCGACCTCGGCGGGGTCGATGACGACGTAGTGCCCCTTGGAGTACTCGTAGCCGCTGACGATCTGGTCGGCCGAAAGCTCACCGTGCTCGGGGCAGACCTTCTTGTACTGGACCCGCTGGTTGCAGTCCTTGTGCAGCTGGTTGAGCCGGATCTCGGCTCCGGTCGCGTTGGCGGTGTACGCCTTGACGGGAACCGAGACGAGACTCAGGCGGATGAAGCCTTTCCAACTCGAGCGAGGGGCCATGGGGCTACGACTCCGGGAGGGACGGACGTAGCGGTATTGTCGACCGGCACTTGCGGGCAGGTCGACCCATCGTGGGGAAAAACCTCCCCATTCGTGGAGAACGCCGTGGAAAGCCCGTCAGATCGGGCTCGGCGGCCAGATCGTCGCCTCGAAGCCCTCATCGTGGCTGTAGCGCAGCACGGTGGCGCCAGGTCGCACGCCGCGGGCCAGCAGCTCGCCGTGGAAGTCCGCCTGATCCGGCCAGTGGTAGTCGTAGACGACGTCGAAATCGCCGAGCCGCATGCCGAGTTCGGCCCAGGCGTCGACCCCCTCGGTCTCGAGCAGCGTGTCGGCGGGCTGGTGCTCGACCGTCTCGCGCAGCCCGGGCGGTACGAAGCTACCAGCCACGAACTCGGCCCCGGACCCCACCGAAGCCGCGAGTCGCGCCGCGGCGTCGACGAGCCAGGGATCGAGTTCGATGCCGTACGCGTCGAACCCGAGCAGGTCGGCGAGGATCGTCACGACGCCGGCTCCCGAG
>JAGQQZ010000491.1 GCA_020425915.1 Planctomycetota bacterium
CAGGGCGGCCGAACGACGGCGACGCGGCGACGGAGGGCGCCTCCTGTCGTTGCGAGCCCGAGCGAGGCCGCCTCTCACGATCGCAATCGACGCATCACCCGCGACCCGACCACGCGATCACCGCAACTTCTCGAATTCGTCGCCCGGCGTCCAGCTCGGTGCAGCGTCGGCGTTCGCAGCTTCGACCAGACACTCGAAGATCAAGCGCGTGTCCGCGACCGCGCCGCTGAGATCCCAGCGGTCGTCGAACTGGTCGTTCGGTTGGTGGTAGCGCACGGCCGTGTAGCTCTGCTTGACGCGGCGCTTGCCCTCGACGTTCTCGAGGAAGTCGCGCCCGGCCTTGAAGTAGGCGGCCGGCACGCCGATGCGAGCGAACGAGAAGTGGTCCGAGCGATAGAACAGCCCGAGCTCCACCTGTGGGTTCGGCACGAGTTCGCGGCCGTGGCGCGCGGCGACGCGCTCCGCGAGCGCGGTCAGCGAGTTCTTGCCGTAGCCGATCATCGAGATGTCCGTCGTGGCGCCCCAGATGTTGATGCCGTCGATGTTGAAGTTGCCGACGATCCGCTCGCGCGGGAACGTCGGGTGCCGGGCGTAGTACTTCGAGCCCAGCAGACCCGACTCCTCGGCGGTCACCGCGAGGAACAGCAGCGTGCGACGCGGTGCGTTCGGCAGGTGGGCACACGCCCGCGCGATGTTCAGCATCGCGGCCGAACCCGACGCGTTGTCGAGCGCACCGTTGTAGATCTCGTCGCCGCGCTTCGGCCGACCGATGCCGAGGTGGTCGAAGTGCGCGGAGATCACCACGACCTCATCACGCAACGCGGGGTCGCTACCGCGCAGGACTCCGGCGACGTTGGCTGAGCGCAGCTCGCGGACCTGGTTCGCGGTCGCCAGTTCGCCCGAGACGCCGAGCACGACCGGCCGGAAGTCGCGGCGCTTCGCCGACGCTCGCAGTTCGTCGAGATCCTTGCCGCCGAGCGCGCAGATCTTCTTCGCGGCCTCGTCCGAGCACCACGTGCGCAGCTGCAGACGCGGCGTCGAATCGTCGAACGGCAACCAGAACTGCTCGCGACCGTGGCCGGCCTGGATCACTTGGAACGGGTAGCCGGCGGACGGCGTCGTGTGGATCACGATCGCGCCGATCGCGCCGCGCCGCGCCGCCTCCTCGAACTTGTAGCTCCACCGACCGTAGTAGAGCCGCGTGTTGCCCTCGAACAGATCCGGGTCCCAGTCCGGATCGTTGTTCATGACGAGCGCCACCTTGCCGGTCAGGTCGGTGTCCTTGAAATCGTCCCAGTCCTGTTCGGGTGCGTGGATGCCGTAGCCCACGAACACGATCGGCGCGTCGCCCCACGCGGTGACCTCGGTCGGACGCGAGGCCTCGGCGGTGTAGTCGCCCGGCGCCTCGAACGTGATCGAACCCGAGGCCGAACGCACGGTGAACGGCTTCGTGACCTCGGACGTGATGCCGATGATCGGCACCGGCTGCTCCCACGTTCCGTCGACCCCGCCCGGTTCGAGCCCGTAGGTTTCGAACTCCGTCTGGATGTAGAGCCGCGCGAGTTCGTCGCCGCGTGTCGCGACGCCGCGTCCTTCGAGAAGGTCGTGCGCCAGGAAGCGGATCGCGCCGGCGAGCTGCGGCTCGCCGATCGTGCGCGCCGCCGCGTCGAGGTCGGAGACCTCCTGGGTCACGTCCTCCAGCTCGAAGAATTCCTCCTCGACGTCATCGGTCGTGCCGCACGCGGCGAGCACGCAGAGAACGGGCAGCAAGGTACGCATCCCGCAGGTCGTACCGAGAGATGCGGCACGGTTCCAGCGGGATCGCGCCTACCCGAGCAGCTGGAGAACCGCGGATTCGTCGAGCCGGCTGTGGGCCTGGAGACCGAGCTGCGCGGAGAGGAGGATCTGGTGCTTGGTCCGGTCGGAGACGGCCTCCGCGAGGCTCACGTCCTCGATCCGCGAGCGCGACGCCGCAACGTTCTCGATCGCGCCGAGCTCCGTGCGCACCTGACTCGCGAACCGGTTCGCGACCGCGCCCAGCTTGCCGCGCGCGTCCGTCACCTTGTCGATCGCGGCGTCGATCGACTGGATCGACAGCGGCTGGGCGACGTCGAGCGCGTCGACGCCGAGTGCTGCCGCCGACTGGTCCTCGACGTCGACCGAACCGGTCACCTCGCCCGATCCGTCGACGACTTCGATCGCCGTGCCGCCGCCCGCGCTGCCGTCGAGCAGCTTCCGGCCGTTGAACTCGGTCGCGCGAACCGTCTGGTCGATGCCGGCCGCGAGCTGGTCGATCTCATCCTGGATCACGGCCCGATCCGCGTCGTTGAGCGTGCCGTTCTGGGCCTGCACGGTGAGTTCGCGCATCCGCAGCAGGTCATCGGACACGCGTTCGAGTCCACCATCGGCGACCTTGGCCACGCTGATGCCGTCGTTGAGGTTGCGGACACCGCGTGCGGCAGCGGCTTCGAATGCCGACAGCCGCTCCGCGATCGCGAGGCCGGCGGCGTCGTCCGCCGCCGAGTTGATGCGCTTCTGCGTCCCGAGCTCCTTCAAGCTCGAGAGCAGGCCACGGTTGGTCTCTTGCATCGGACGGAGCGAGAACCCCTCGCCGCTCCCGAACTGGATCGCCATGTCGAATCTCCTGACAGTCCCCCGATCCCCTGTCGAGAAATCGGCCACTCCACGTCCGAACTTGAGATTGGTGACGATCGCTTGTCCGATGGACGCGTGAGCGCCCGCACGGAGACGTTCGACGCGGCCTACTACGACCGCTACTACCGCAACCGTCGGACCCGCGTCACGAGCCCGGCGACGGTCGCGAAGCTCGCCCGGTTCGTGACCGCTTACCTCGATGCGATCGACGTCTCGGTGCGCACGGTCGCCGACCTGGGATGCGGTCTCGGCTGGTGGCGGGACGCCCTGGCCGAGCTGGTCCCGAAGTTGGACTACCGAGGTGTCGAGTTCAGCGACTACCTCGTCGAGCAGTGCGGCTGGGAACACGGCTCGGTCGTCGACTGGGACAGCGACCGGACGTTCGACCTCGTGATCTGTCAGGGTGTCCTGCAGTACCTGCCGAACGCCGACGCCGCGCGGGCGCTCGACAACCTGAGCGAGCTCACCCACGGTGCGCTGTATCTCGAGGTCCTGACGAAGGCCGATTGGCAGCAGAACGTCGACCGCGATCGCACCGATGGCAAGGTGTGGTTGCGCACGGCCCGTTGGTACCGGCAGCGGCTTCGCCCGCACTTCTTCGAGTGCGGTGGCGGCGTGTTCGTGCGACGGGATTCGGGCATCTCACTGTTCGAGCTCGAGCACTTCGGCTGAGGCCCGCCGAACGCCGATCCAAGGGCGGGTCGGGCCGTTCTCGCCGGACTCGTTCGTATGGAGACCTTCGCTCGTCAACAGGAGGCGCGACGCCTCGCGGGCCTCGCCCTCGGCATCGTCGGTGCGTGGATCGGTGGCCTGGCGCTCGTCTGGACCGCGATCCTCGTGGCCGTCCTGCACCGCATCACGCCGGCCACGGTCGGGTACAGCGCGTGGAACCAGACCACCTTGTTGGGCGTGTTCGGCACGTTGCTGGCCGCGGCGATCGCGATCTTCGGTTGGCGTAGCTACTGCCTGCGCCGCGGCGGAACCTGCGAGGCCGAACGGCTCGGCGCGGCGCGCTGCGACGAACCCGTGCTGCGTGACGCCCTCGAACGACTCAGCGTGACCGCGGGGATGCCCGTGCCCGAGCTGCACGTGCTCGACGCCCCGTTCTGCAACGCATGGTCGATCGGCGTGGATCCGTTCGATGCGACGATCGTGCTGACGCGCGGAGCGCTCGACGGCCTCGACGTGAACGTCGTGCGCTCGCTCCTCGCTCGGGAGATCGTGCACATCGCCGAAGGATCCACGTTGCTCAACACGCGCGTGGCCTGCATCACCGCGCCGCTGAACTGGCTCTCGGTGCGAGCGCGCGGGCTCGAACGGCGGGTCGCGACGTGGCCTGCACCGCTGCGCCCGCTGGGCCTCGCCATCGCGTGGTCGCTTCACGTCGCCAACGCGCCCGCCTACGCAGGCGCGCGGATCGCGAAGGCGTTCGTCCACCGAGTTCGTGGCGCGACGGCGGATCTGTCGGGCATGGTCCTCGGCGCGGACGCCGACGGTGTGGCGCTCGCGCTACGACGTGCGCACGACGACCCCGACGCGAGCCGGGCACGCCTGACCGCGACGCGACTGCTCGACTACGACCATGCTCTGTTCGTCTCGATCCGTGGGACGTGGCTCGAGGTCTTGCGCACCCATCCGGAGTTCGAGGAACGCCTCCGCCGCATCGGGCTCGGCAAGTCCCAGGTTCGCTCGGACTGGACGTTCGCCGAGTCGACCCTGCGACCGATCGCCATGTCTCCCGATGATGCGATCGAGACGCTCGGCGAACTCGAGGCCGGGCACGTACGACGCGGCGCCGCGATCGTCGACGCGATCCCGTCCTCGATCCGTAGTGCGGTGCGTGATCCACTCGGTTGCCACGCGGTCATCGCGACCGTGCTGACCCGCGCGAGCTCGAAGCGTCACGATCGGCAGCGGACGCGGTTCACGAACGAGGGCTGCACGGAAGCTGTCCTGGCGGCCCGGGACCTTCACGCCGACGTCAAGGATCTCGACCCGGCCACATGGCTCGCGCTCGCCGATCTGGCGGCTCCGGCCATGCGGGCGATGAACGAAGCTGCACGCGATCGACTCGACCACGACCTCGCACTGCTCGCGAACGGCGACACCGAGACCCTCGAGTTCTTCGTCGCGTCGACCTGGCGACACGCGCTGCGTACGATCCGCTCGGGTCCGCGCCTGCTCCGGCGCCCCCGCACGCTGCAGCGTGACGATGCGACGTCGCTCGTCGCGTTCGTGCTGATGCTCGCCCGGCTGGGCGGCGAGAACGAACAGTCCGCGCGGACCGCGTTCGGCAACGCGCTCGCGTTGCTCGGTGTACCGCCTGGGCGACGCCGGTTCTCGGACGTCAACCAGCGCATCGTCGGCATCGTGTCCGAGGGCCTCGTTCGGTTCGCGAGCACCTCGGCCGCGACGAAACGGCGCATCCTCGCCGGCGCAGCGACCGCGCTCGCGGGTGACAACGCGCTGGAACCCGGCGAAGTCGAACTGCTGCGCGCGATCGGCAAGTCGATCGGCTGTGTGATCCCGCCCCAGAAGGACCTGCGCCACGACGGCGTCCGGGACGGCCAGGCGGCACACGATCGCGTGCTCGCCGAGCTCTGGACCGACGAGATCGCCGAAATGCTCCAAACCGCCGCGACCTGAACCAGCGCGGCCGATACGGTTCGCGGATGCGCGCCGCGATCCTGGCCCTCCTCGCCGCCCTTCCGACCAGCGCCCGAGCCCAGGTCGAGCAGGCTCCGTTCGAGCGCTCGACCTTCGCGATGTTCGCCGCCGACCTGCCGAAGGGCTGGCGGCCGATGACGCCCGACGAGATGTTCGCGCTCGAGGACTCGCTGCCGTACGTGATGCGCGTGACGAAGCCGGGGAGCTACTTCTCGATCGGCGACGTCGACGCCTGGCTGGCGAACGGGTTCGACGGTCGCGCCCTGTTCGTCAGCGTCCAGTCGGGCGAGATCCCGATCGTGGAGTCCTCGATCGAAGTGATCCGCGAAACCTGGTCCCAGCACCACGCCGGCGTCCAACGCGAGTTCCTCTCGGGGGAGATCACGCAGGTCGGCAAAGACGCGCACCCGACGATCCGCTGCCGGATCCGCACCCCGCCGGTCGAGTCGATGCCGGCGATCGAAGCGATCGAATACTATGTCCCGACCGCCGGGCACATGTTGATTCTCAGCTTTCGCTCGTGGCAAGATGACTTCGACCGGGCGGTTCCGCTGTATTCGCAAATCGCCGATTCCCTGACCTTCCCCCGTCCCCCCCGTGGTGCGGAGGAGCTCTCGGATCGGCTGTTCGATGCAGCGATCATCGGCGGCCTGGTCGGCTTGGCGCTGATCGTCATTCGCATGATGGTGCGGCGCCCAACACGACAATGACCGCGACCACGACCGATCGACCGACCCGACGTCGCGTCGACAAACGACTGTTCGAATCAGGCTCTCAATGCGCCAAGCGCCTCTATCTCGACGCCCGAGACGAGGCCGCGACGGAGACCGGGAGCGAAGAACTGACCGCACTCGGGGAGCGGGTACTCGAGCTCGCGCGCCAGGCGTTCCCCGGCGGCGTCGCGGTCGAGGCGTCCGAGCCGGAAGCGGGAGCGGCCCGCACGCGTGAGCTCATCGAGTCCGGCAGGGCGCCCGTGATCTTCGGCGCATGGTTCGTGACCGAGAACGCCGAGATCTCGGCGGACATCGTGATCTGCGCCCCGGAGGGCAAGCTGGACCTGTTCGAGGTCAAGGCCGGCACGACCGTGAAGCCGCGCCACCTGCTCGACGTCGCGCTGCAGATCCACACGATCGAGGCGTGCGGGTTCCACGTCGAGACCGCGTCGATCCTCCACCTCGACCCGCGCTACCGACACCGCGGCGGCGAGGGGTACCCTGTGCAGCGCCTGTTCAAGAAGGCGAACGTCACGACCCGTGCGCGCAAGCTCGTCGGTCGCGTCTCCGACCGCATCGATCGGATCCTGCGCCAGGTCGACGACGTCGAGAGCCTGGACCTGCCGATGGGCACCTGGTGTCGCCATCCGCTGCCGTGTCCGCGCATGATCGACTGCGAGCGCACGTCGCCCGAGAACTCGCTCGTCGACCTCCCCCAGCTGTCCCACGCGCAGGAGCAACGGTTCCACGAGAACGGCATCGAGACCCTCTCGCAGATCGAACCGACCGCGGAAGGGCTGACGCTGATGCAGCGCCGCGCGCTGCGCTCGCTCCGCTCGGGAACCGTCGAGTCCGAGCCGTTCGTCCACGAGGAACTCGCCGCGTTGAATCCGCCGCTGTGCTTCCTCTACGTGCAGTGGCAGATGGAGATGCTGCCGACGTTCCCGAACGAGCGTCCATGGCAACACCTGCCGATCGCTTGGTCGATCCTGCGCGTCCTCGACGATGGCACGGAGGAGTTCGACTCGTTCGCGATCACGCGTCCCGAGGACCCGCGCGCGCCCTGCCTGGAGAACCTCGCGCAGGCGCTCACCGGCGCCGGCGCTGTGGTGATCTACCAACCGGAGTTCCATCGACGTCTCCACCGCTCACTGAGCGCCGACAAGCACCTCAAGCCACACGTCCGCGCCCTGCTGTCCTCGCGTTCGCTCAACCTGTCCGAGCTCGTGCGCCGCGGGGTCTACCACCCGGGCTTCCGTGGGGCGTTCGACCTCGAGACCGTGCACGAGGCACTGATCGGCAAGAAGGTCAAGTTCGGCACGGCGATGCGGACCCGCGACGACGTGACTGCGGCCTATCGCAAGCTCATGAACTCGCGCACCCGTGCGTCGACACGCGAGAAGATCGCCGAGTCGCTCCGCGCCCGCTGCGAGATCTTCGCCGAAGCGATCGCGGACACCTGCCGCGCGCTGCAGGCCTGATCAGACCTTCGACGCAACGCGCTCGGCTGCCGCCCGGACGACCGGGTGCTCGTCTTCGACGACGATCACCGAGTAGGGATACTCGGCGTACTGGTTCTCGCGTTCCTCGACGCGGATGATCCCGCGCGACCGGAGCTCGTTGATCAGCGCTCGACGATCGGGATGCACCAGATGGCTGAAGTGCTGACTCATCGGCCCCTTCAGGAACGGTGAGAGCCAGATGTCGGTCGAACCGTGTCGTTGCCTCGCGCGCAGCAGGAGTTCCACGCACTGAGTGACCGCTTCCTCGTGGCCCGCGGCGTCGCGATTCCAGGTCACCGGGATCCGCCCGACGACGCGCGCGATGCTGCCGGTCTCACGCGGAATCGTCGGCTCGTCGACCGAATCCGGAGTCGCAAGCTCACGGTCGGGCAAGGTCCGCGGGGTCGAGGAGTCGCCCACGGCGCCCTCGTCGCTCTCCGGGTCCTTCGGTGTCGCGTCGCCGCCGCGCGCCATCTCGCGCTCGCGTTCGGGCAGCAGCTCGAGCGCGTCCTGGAATCGATCCTCACCGACCCGGGCGCGCAGGTCGCCGCTCGTGTGGTCCGGGATCGCGACGACCGTCAGCTCTCGGTTCTCCTCGAGCACCTGGCGCGCCAGCGGGATGAAATCGCGATCGCCCGACACGATGACGATCTGGTCGATGTCCGGGCGTCGATAGACGACGCGCGCGACGTCGAGGGCGAGTTGGATGTCGGCCGAACTCTTGCCGGTGGGGCTGACGATCACGTACTGAGGGTCGAGTCCCATCAGCGCCAGATCGTGCGCGACCTCGATGCCGGGGTACGAATCGAACGTCGCGTAGGCGCGACCGAGCACCATCGACTTGCCCTTCTCGCGCAACCTCGCGAGCATGCCGTCGAGCACCTGGAGCGCGAGTTCGCGCGTCCGAAGATCCGAGGCCTCACATCGGTCCTTGAGGGACAGATAGAGATTCTCGAAATCTACGAAGACCGCGGCGTCCACGTACGCATGGTACCGAATCGCCCCGCCGCGTTCACGCCTCGAGTTCGGCCGACGTCGAGGCGCGGAGCATCGGTCCGGTCTCCGGCTCGGGCTCCGACTGGGCACGATCCGGCCCCGTCAGGTATGTGTACCCGGCCAGCCCCTCTTCGTAGCGCCGCAACAGCCGGGCCGAGTCCTCGAGGCTCAGGTCGCCACGGCGTGCCGCCCGTTCCGCGCTGCTACGGACCCGTCGGAGCACGTCTCGGCGGTCGTAGCGAACTGCGTCGAGCACCTCGCTGACCGTATTGCCCTCGACATATCGCTCGACCGAGTAGCCATGCTTCTCGTGACCGGCGATGTGGACGACATGCGTGTCTCCGAACAGATTGTGGAGGTCGCCCAGGGTCTCCTGGTAGGCGCCGACGAGGAAGGCGGCGAGGTAGTACGGCTTGCCCGGCTCCGGGTCGTGCACCTCGAGCGAATACTTCACGTCGTGGAAGTCGATGAACTCGTCGACCTTGCCATCGCTGTCGCAGGTCAGATCCGCCAGGATCGTGCTGCGACGCGGGCGCTCCCGCAGCCGGTGGATCGGCATGATCGGGAACAGCTGCTTCACGGCCCAATGGTCGGGGATCGACTGGAACACCGAGAAGTTGCAGTAGAGCGTATCGCTCAGCGACCGCTCGAGACCCTGGAGTTCCTCGGGAACGTTGTCGAGTTCGCGCACGATGCGCGCGATGCGCCAACAGGTCGCCCAGAACAGCCGCTCGGTCAGTGCCCGCCCTTCGAGATCGACGATGCCGTGGTCGAACAGGCTCAGCGCCTCGTCCTTGAACACCACGGCGTCGTGGTAGGCCTCGAGCACGTTCTTCCGCGAGAGGCCCGAATACGTGTCGTAGAGCGCCCGGATCGGCGTGACCGAGTGGCCCGCGGCGGCCGCGAAGTCGGTGTCCTCGTTCGGCCCGCTGCGGCCGAGGACGTCGAACACGAGGACCGCGTGGTGGGCGACGAGCGCACGCCCGGACTCGCTGACGATGTTGGGATGCGGCACCTTGGCGTCGTCGCAGACCGAGCCGATCGTCCAGACGACGTCGTTCGCGTACTCCTGCAGCGTGTAGTTCGTCGAGGAGTGGAAGTTGGTCTTCGAGCCGTCGTAGTCGACGCCGAGTCCGCCGCCGACGTCGATCCAGCTCAGCGACGGGCACAGCTTCTTCAGTTCGACGTACAGGCGAGCCGCCTCGCGGAGCGCGAACTTGATCGCGCGGATCGCCGTGATCTGGCTGCCGATGTGGAAGTGCAGCAACTCGAGGCACTCGAGCATGTCATGGCGCCGCAGTTCTTCGACGAGCCGCATGATCTCGTCGGCCGTGAGGCCGAACTTCGAGCGCACGCCGGTCGATTCGTTCCACTTGCCGGCACCGCGCGCGTGCAGACGAACGCGCACGCCGAGGTTCGGCTTCTTCTCGAGACGCTGGCTGACCCGAACGATCGTCTCGATCTCCTCGAACCGGTCGATGACGAGGATCGGATGGCGGCCGAGCTGCTGCCCGAGCAACGCGGTCTCGACGTAGCCTTCGTCCTTGTAGCCGTTGCAGACGATCAGACTCGAGTCGTCCTCCACGTAGGCGAGCGAGATCAGCAACTCGGGCTTGCTGCCGGCCTCGAGCCCCAGGCCGACATCGGCGCCGAAGTCGATCAACTCCTCGACGACGTCGCGCTGCTGGTTGACCTTGATCGGGTAGACCGGCTGGTAGCGACCCTGGTACGACTCGGTGGTGATGGCCTCGGCGAACGCGCCGTGGATCTCGTGGATCCGTCGATCGAGGATGTCGCTGAACCGGAGCAGGACCGGCGGGTGGATCCCTCGCCGTCTCAGGTCGTCGACGATCTGCGGGAGACTCAACGGGGGTGCGGTGTCACGCAGGTGACACTGCACGTCGCCGTTCTCGTCGATCGAGAAGAACCCGCGACCCCAATTGTTGATCTGGTAGGTGTCCGCTGCGTCTTCGATCGTCCACGCCCGAAGGCGATCGTTCTTGTTTTCAGCCAAGAGACGTTCCTGAGTAGAAGGACAGCCCTCGCGCCCGAGCCGGACGACCGCGTAGGGTCACGGATCTTCGCATTCGACGGCTTCCGGGCGCCATCGCAAGCGACAGAAAATCGAACCCCCGGCGCGGACCGCCCGGCTCCTGCGTCGGCGACGACCCGATGCCAACGGCCATCTCGGTCTCGACCACGGCCAGCGACCCCGTTACGGTTCCGGCGTCCTTCTCCGTCGTACGCGAGCACCGTGACCAGCCCCACCATCGAACGTCCCTCCATGCTCGACGCCCAGGATCCCGAACTCGCCGCGCTGCTCGAACGAGAGCGCCAACGCCAGACCCGATCGCTGACGCTGATCGCGTCGGAGAACCACTGCTCCCCCGCCGTTCGCGAGGCCTGCTCGTCGGTGCTGACCGACAAGTACGCCGAGGGCTATCCGGGACGCCGCTACTACGGCGGCTGCGCCATCGCCGACCAGGTCGAGGAACTCGCCGCGGCACGCGCGCTGCGCATGTTCCCCGGCATGGCCCACGCGAACGTCCAACCGCACAGCGGCACCTCGGCCAACTGGGAGGTACTGAGCGCCCTGGCGGGCAGCGGCGGACGGATCCTGGGAGTGGCACTCGCCGAGGGCGGCCACCTGAGCCACGGCCACCCGGTGTCGCACACCGGCAAGATGTTCGAGGTCGAGCAGTACGGCACGAACCACGAGACCGGCCTCATCGACTACGACTCGGTCCGCGACCTGGCGCGGAAGTTCCGGCCGAAGGTCCTGATCGCGGGCGCGAGCAGCTACCCGCGAGAGCTGGACTACGCGGTGTTCGCCGAGATCGCTCGCGAAGTCGACGCCGTCCTGCTCGCCGACATCGCGCACCCCGCCGGCCTCATGGCGGCCGGCGTGATCGGCTCGCCGGTCGGCCACGCGGACGTGCTGACGATGACCACGCACAAGACGCTGCGCGGTCCGCGCGGCGGCCTGATCCTCTGCAGCGAGGAGCTTCGCAAGCAGATCGACAGCTCGGTGTTCCCGGGTGGTCAGGGCGGCCCGCTGATGCACCAGATCGCGGCGAAGGCGGTCGCGTTCGCGGAGGCGCTCGCGCCCGAGTTCAAGACCTACCAGCAGGCGGTCAAGGACAACGCCGCCCACCTCGCCGCGTGCCTCGCAGAGGGCGGGATGAAGATCGTCACGGGCGGGACCGACACGCACATGGTCGTCGTCGATCTGCGCGGCACGGGCGCGACCGGCGCGGACGTCGAGAGTCGCTGCTTCGAGGCAGGGATCTCGCTGAACAAGAACATGGTGCCCGGCGACCCCGAGTCACCCCGCGTGACGAGCGGTTTCCGTGTTGGCACCGCGGCCGCCACGACCCGCGGACTCGGCAAGGACCAGTTCGCCGAACTGGCGTCGATCATCGCCGAGATCGTCCGGGGTACCGACCCCGCGTCGCTGAAGGCGCGCGTCGCGACGCTGTGCGACGCGCACCCGGCGCCGTAGTCAGTACCGGCGTCAGCGGACGAGCCGCTCGATCGCGTCGGCGAACGCCTGCGCGACGATCCGATAGCCCGCGTCGTTGCAGTGACCGTCCGCAACGAACAGCGCCGCGTGCCGCGCACGATCCTGCGGGAAGCGTGCGTGGATCGAGACGAGTTCGACTCCGGTGCGCTCGGCGACACGTCGCACAGCCTCGTCGAGGGCAGGATCGAGGAACGGGTAGTCGCCGAGCAGGACATGACTCCCGGCGGCACGACATCGCTCGATCGCCAGCTCGAGATTGGCCTCGAGCACCGGCACCCATGCCACGGGCTCGGCGGATTCACGGTGCAGCAGTGCGAGCAGCGTCTCCAGGTCCCGCGGCTCGATCGCGTCGGTCGTGCCAGCGGCGCGCACCGCCTCGACCGAGAGTTGGTCGTGCGAGAAGTAGTTCGTCGCGGCGGCTCGCACTCGATCGGAATCCGGCGCGGCCGCGAACGCGGCGACCATCGCGTCGGCGAGTTCGTCCGGCGACTCCGAGACCAGCGCGGCGAGCCGCACCCACAGCTCGGCGACCA
>JAGQQZ010000492.1 GCA_020425915.1 Planctomycetota bacterium
GATGCCGGGCTTGACCTCGGGGAGACCGATCGATGTCTGGTTGCCCTTCGCGGCGATCCGGTAGTCCAGCGCGAGCGACATCTCGAGCGCTCCGCCGAGGCACGGCCCGTCGATCGCGGCGACTACGGGAACCGGCAAGGCGCCGAGCTTGCCGAAGATCGTGGTGCCTCGCACGGCGCCCTCCGCGCCCTGCTCGGGCGTGGTCACGCTCTGGATCATGCCGATGTCGGCGCCGGCCGCGAACATGCCCGGTCGAGGACCCGTGACGATGACGCCGCGCAGGTCGTCACGTCCGGCCAACTCGTCCGCCGCGGCCTCGAGCGAATCGAGTCGCTGTTCGGTCAGCGTGATCATCCCCTCGTCGGGCGCGCCGAGGCGGATGACGGCGATGCCGTCGCTGCCGAACTCGAGGTTGCAGACTCCCGGACGGGCCGAACGATCGTGGACGCGCGCAGTCTCGGTCATCGTGTTCATGCAGCCTCCAGCACGACGGCTTGGCCTTGGCCGCCGCCGATGCAAAGGGTCGCGACGCCGTAGCGCTGGCGACGTTCCTTGAGCTCCTCGGCGAGCGTGAGCACGATGCGCGTTCCGGTCGCCGCGATCGGGTGACCGAGCGCGATCGCCCCGCCGTTGACGTTCAGGCAGCTCGGGTCGATCGATCCGATCGCCCCTTCGAGGCCGAGGACCTCGCGGCAATACTCGTCGCTCTCGAACGCGCGTGCGCAGCCGAGCACTTGGCCGGCGAAGGCCTCGTTGATCTCGAACAGGTCGATGTCGTCGAACAGCACGTCAGCGGCCGCCAGCGCCTTCGGCGTCGCATGCACCGGGCCGAGCCCCATGTAGGCGGGGTCCAGCGCCGCGCGCGCGTGCCCTCGGACGAGCGCGAGGATCTCCAGTCCGAGTTCCTCGGCCTTGGCCTGGGACATGACGAGCATCGCCGCCGCCCCGTCGGTCAACTGGCAGGCGTTGCCGACGGTGACGTCACCGTCTCGCTTGTCGAACACGGGCCGGAGCTTGGCGAGCGCTTCACGCGTCTGCTCGGCGCGGATCCCGTTGTCGTGCTCGATCCACTTGCGGAACTTGGGCGGCGCCGCGATCGGTACGATCTCCTCGGCGAACCGCCCGCGTTCGAGCGCCGATGCGGCGCGGTGGTGGCTCTCGAGGGCGAACTCGTCCTGCTGTTCGCGCGTGATGCCGAATCGGCGTGCGACGTTCTCCGCAGTCTGACCCATGATCAGACCGCTGATCGGATCGCGGAGTCCCTCGAGGACCGCGATGCGTGGCGCGAGGAAGCCCGGACGGAATCCCGCGAACGCCTTGATCCGCTGCGGCAGCGTTCGCGCGCGGTTCAACCTGGCGAACCAGTCGGTCGCCGGGCGGTTGAACATCAGCGGAAAGTTCGACATCGATTCGGCGCCACCGACGAGGAACACCGTGCCTTCTTTCGCGCGGAGCCTCATCTCGGCCGTGAACAGTGCCTCCATGCCCGAGGCGCAGTTGCGCATCACGGTCACCGCGGGCACGTCCTGTGGCACGCCGGCGCGAAGGGCCGCGACGCGAGCGACGTTCGCCTCACTCGAGTCGGGGCCGGCGCAGCCGAGCACGACTTCGTCGACGATCCGAGGGTCGATTCCGGTCCCGTCGAGGACCTCGCGGAACACGTGGCAGGCGAGGTCGGCGGCGCTCGCGCGCTGCAGATCGGTACCGGCCTTGGCGAATGGAGTGCGGCACCCCGCGACGATGGCCAGGGTCTCGTCCTTCGTTCGAGTCATGGGGCTCCTACAGCTTCGGTCGGTCGTCGACGAAGCGCTTCTCCTTCATCTCTCGTTCCATGCCGATCCGCTCGAGCATGACCTCGAGTTCGAGGAACTCGACCGAGTTCGGCGACACTTCGATCCGCGACTTGAACTCGTCGCGAATTCGCGACTCCAAGAGCAAGCGGTCGGTTTCTTCACGCACTGCGATCCGCACGACGATCTCGTCGACTTCGAGTGGGTCGTTGTCCTTCTTGCGGAGCTCGATCTGCCACTCCTCGACTTCCTGCACGTCGCCGAGGATCTGTGCGCAGTCCTCGAGGTTGACGAGCGTGCCCTTGACCTTCAGCGTCGAGAGGTCCTTGAGGCTGCTCTCGCGCGAGAGATCGCTGCCGATCCGTGGGACGGTCCGGCCACAGTGGGGGCATGGTTCGTTCGAGATGCCGCCGCGCACGAGGTCTCCGGTCCGATACCGGAACACCGTGCTCGCGCGGCCGTTGAGCGGCGTGATCACGAGCTCACCGTCCGATCCCTCCGGCAGGACTTCCCCGGTCTTCGGGTCGACGACCTCGAAGATCGCCAGGTCGGGATAGAGGTGGTAGCCGGAGTAGACGTCGGGATCGCCGGTCGGGCACTCGGCGAACGCCATCCGGGCCTCGGTGAAGCCGTAGGTACCGAACACGTCGACGTGCTCGGCGCCCATCGAGGCGAGGATGCTGC
>JAGQQZ010000493.1 GCA_020425915.1 Planctomycetota bacterium
CAGTGGCGCCCCGCCTCGTCGCCGCCCCGCAGCGCGGCGCTGCGTTCCGCGGCGGCCTCGGCCAGGGCTGCATCGACGATTCGCTGGGTTTCGAGTCGACGCTCGGCGGCGTCGGACTGGACGAAGAACGCGACCATGCCGGCGACGAGTATCGCGACCACGACCACGACGGCCAGGGCGACCGTCAGACGGCGCGATCGACGCGCATGCGTCGCCGTAGCCTTCGCCTCGACGGCTTCGATCTCGAGCAGTCGCGCCCGTTCTTCGAGCTCGGCTCGATAGCGCGCTACCTCGAGCGCGACGAGGCTCGCGTTGGCCGGACGATTCTCGGGGTCCGGGTCCAAGCACCTCCGCGCCAAGCCCACGAGTCGAGGGTCTGCTCCGCAGGCCTCGAGCCGAGCGACCGCCTCGTCCTGCCAGCCGCGTGCCGCACTGAGGTAGACCTCCTCACGCAGTTCGCCGACGTACGGCGGCGTGCCGGTCAGGATCTCACACAGGATCGCACCGAGTCCGAAGACGTCGGTGCGTTCGGTGATCTCGATCGACGAACCGCGGGATTGCTCGGGCGCCATGTACGCCGGCGTGCCGCCGCTCTTGGGACGGGACTGCGTGACGTCGGCGGTCGATCGGGCAGACTCGAACGCGAACCCCCAGTCCATGATCTGGACTTCGTGGAAGGCACCGACCATGACGTTCTGGGGCTTCAGATCGCCGTGCACGACGCCTGCGTCGTGCACGTATGCGATCGCCTGGCAGATGTCCCCGAACACTTCGATCAGTTCATGAGTCGGCGCCCTTCCCAGGGTCGGGTCGAGCATCGAGGCGAGCGTCACGCCATCCACGAGCCGCATCGCGAAGTACGGCGTGCCATCGTCGAGCTCGCCGATCTCATGAACCGTGACGATTGCCGGGTGGGTCAGGCGCCCGCAGAGTCGAGCTTCCTCCCGGAAGCGCGTGACCAATTCCGAATCGGCGCGGAACTTCGATCGCAACACCTTGACCGCGACCTCACGACCGAGTTCGGGGTCCTCGACGCGATAGACGACACCGACGCCACCGCGACCGACACACGAGACGACCGGATAGCGACCGACCCTGGGCGGTACCGCGTCGATCTCGTCGCGATCCAACGAGTCCGTCCGCACGCCGTCGCCGGCCGCGAACGCCGACTCGAGAAAGCTGTCGAGATAGTCCTGCTCGTCGTGACCCGAGTTCATTCGACCGCCTCAGAGCGCCGCAACGAGCTCACGACACGTTCGCTCGAGTTCGGCGCGCGTCGCCGCGGGGCTCTGTTCGGCGAGCACATCGAGGAGCGCCGAATGGTACGCCTTGCGGGCCTCACGCAGTCGCTCGTAGACGTCGGTGACGGGCATCTCGAGTCGCTCGGCGATCTGACGAGGCTCGAGTCCGAGCGAGTACCGCAGTTCGAGGCACCGGAATCGAAGCGCTTGACGTTCGTCCGACGCGGCGAGCTCCGCCAGCCGCCGCCGTGCCTCGCGCGCGACCATCCTGGCCCACGCTTGGTCGAACACACGCGACAACGTCGCGTCGTGCCGCTCCAACGCTTCGAACCGGACGACGCTCTCACCCTTCTCGACACGATGGCGGCGCGCGAACTGCCGCTCCCGCATTCTCGCGACGTTGCCAGCGACTCCGTAGAGGTAGGCGCGAAACCCGCCGGGCCTCCCGGCGTCGACAGCCTCGAGCGCGCCCTTGTCCTTGAACAGCTGGACGAAAACGTCCTGCGTCGCGTCGAGCACATCGTCGTGATCCGGCGAGGTTCGCCATTTCGCCGAGAAGTAGCTTCGCAGGATCGGTGCATAGCGACGGGCAAAGCGCTCACGCTGTTCTGTGTCTCCGTCCGCGGCCCCCTGGACCAAGGACCACCGAGTTGGCTCCGGACGCGGCATCGCTTGCAATCGACGACGATATCGGGAAGTCGCCGGAGCCACTATCCCCACAGCGTCGCGCAGCGATGCCGCGGCCGAGTTCACGATCAGAACGACGGGCCGAAGACTTCGAGAACGGCCCCGCCCCAGACTCCGGCAGTCGTACCGAACTCGATGATTCCCGTCAGCGCGGCCGGGTCGCTCGAGGTCACCTGGCCCACAGGGTGATTCGCCGCGCTCTCGCCGATGTGCGTCTCGACACCGTTCGACGTGACGACGCCGAGTGCGTTCGCGGCGAGATCGACGATCGCGACTTGGAAGTTCATCTGCAAACCGATCGGGGCATTCGCACCGTTGTCGATCGTCTGGATGATCCGCCAACCTCCGAACGCCGAGAACTGCCACTGTGCCGGGACCGAGCCCACCGAACTCGTGTACAGGTAGTTGCTCGGCATCCCGATGATCCCGAGTTCGATCGGGGTCGGCTTCGCACCGGGTCCGAACAGAATCGCCGCCGGCGCTTGTTCGAGGTACGCGGGGACCGTGCCCAGCAGTCGGTATCCGTCCCCGGGTGCGAGTCCGGCCATGTTGCCACCCGGCAGTCCGTTCGTGCTGTTGCCGTCGCCCAGGAATCGGAACGGACGGAAGAAGTCGGGAGCGCTGACCGGACCCGACGTGCCGAAGTTGTTCCAGAGCCCACCGGCACGTGCGCCGTCCACGTTGATGGTGGCGGCCGGGGACACGTTCGACTTGATGTCGATCAGGAGGTTCGGTCCGTCCGCGTGGTTCGGATCGAAGAAGAACGGCATCGGGGAACCGATCCCATCCTTGAAGTTGATCCGGAAGAACGGCGCCGGATCGACGGTGCCGGCCGGCTGGGTCCACGGCGGAACGACGATCGGACCGTGGATCGACGTGTCGTAGACCGTGGTCATGGCGCCATTCGCGTTGACGGAGAAGTCATCGGTCAGGCTCTGCGGCGTCTGGGTCGTGTTCCCGATGCGGACCACGACATCGGTGAACGTGGCGCCGGACGGGCAACTCGAAGGCCGATAGCCGATCCCGTCCAGGATCGCCCACGCTGGCGCGGTCGTCAGGTAGCTGCCGAGCACGACCTGTTGGGCCCGGAACGCGTTGTTCTCGAACAGCCGGTTCTGGTTCGTGTTGCCCTCGAGGCTGGTGGCGATTCGCGGGACGACGGCGCGCTGCGCTGCGGCAACGGTGGGCAGCGCGAGCAGCGCCGCACCGACGAGAGGAAGGGTTGTCTTGAAGGTCATGGTTCGCTCCGATCAGGGAGAACGTCCCGGGCGTGCGGGGTTGCAAGGTGCCGCGGACACCTCCGGGTTTGCCGCATCGCCGGCATCCGGGAGCGATTTCTGCGAAAACTCCGCGGACCCACGCGGCCGTCCACGCTGGTGGCTGGCAACCCGGGAACCGACGGGAGTTTCGCCTGACCCGGCCCGACGGCTCATGCCGCCGAACCGCAATGCCTCAGCGGATGCGAGGGAGCACGTTGGTCCCGCCCAGATATGGCTGCAACGCCGCCGGCACCCGGATCGACCCGTCAGCCTGCTGATGGATCTCGAGCAGCGGGATCAGGATCCGCGGACTCGCGATGACCGTGTTGTTCAACGTGTGGCAGTGCGCGGTCTTCTTGTTGTCCGCGCGTCGGTAGCGCAGGTTGAGGCGACGCGCCTGGTAGTCGTAGAAGCGCGACGCCGAGTGGGTCTCGCCGTAGGCTTCGCGCGACGGCATCCAGCACTCGATGTCGTACTTGAACGCCTGCGGTACGCCCAGATCCCCACCGCACACGTTGACGACGCGGTACGGCAGCTCGAGCGCCTGCAACACCTGTTCGGAGTTCTCGACGATCGCCTCGTGGTGCGCCCGGCTCTTCGCCTCGTCGGCGACGTCGACGACGACCTGCTCGACCTTCTGGAACTGGTGCACGCGATACAACCCGCGGGTGTCCTTGCCGTAGGTACCGGCCTCGCGCCGGAAACACACGCTGCGCGCGACGTAGAGCTTGGGGAGATCGGACTCGGCCAGGATCTCCCCCGCATGGATCGACGTGACCGGAACCTCTGCGGTCCCGATCAGGTTCAGCTCGTCGCGCTCGCAGCGGTAGGTCTGCTCCTCCCCGCCCGGGAAGAACCCGGTACCGGTCATGACGGAATCGCGGACGAGCAGCGGAGGTTCGACCTGCACGAAGCCCTTCGCGATCATGTGATCGAGCGCGAGTCGCAGCACCGCGTCGTGCAGCGCGGCGAGCTCTCCGAACAGCATGTAGTTTCGGGAGCCGGCCATGTCGGCGGCCCGCTCGAAGTCGATCCAGCCGTGTTGCTCGGCCAGCTCGTAGTGCGCCTTCGGCTCGAAGTCGAACGCGGGACGCTCGCCCCAGGTCCGGACCTCGACGTTCGCCAGGTCGTCCTTGCCCTCCGGCACGCCTTCGTCGGGGATGTTCGGGATCAGCAGGAGCTCCTGCTGCAGCCGTTCCTTCAGCGTCCGCTCCTGTTGCTCGAGTTCTTGGATCTCGAGCTTGAGCTTCTTCTGCGCCTCGAAGTGCGCCGCACGCTCGTCTTCGGAGAGCGAGCCGATCGATTTCCCCGCCTGCTTCTGCTCCGAGCGGAGCCCGTCGATGCGCGGGATCAGCGCCCGTAGCTCCTCGTCGACGGCGATCAACCGATCGACGGCCTCGGCACGATCCGGGAAGTGCTTCTTGATGGCCCCTTGCCGGGCACGGTCCGGGTCCTGACGGACCACCTTGAGATCGAGCACGGTCGCTCCTGCTTGAGTTCGCTACTTGAAGATCGGCTGAAGCTTACCGAACAACTTGTTCTTGTCTTCCTTCAGTCCGATCAACGAGCCGTCGTCGACGAAACCCTCGAACACCGTGGTCTTCTCGCCTTTCACGAGCGGGTAGTAGGCGAGTTCGTAGCCGAGCGCGGTGTCCTTCGTGACCTCCCCGAACAGGTCGATGTTCTCGATCCGGTGGAACTCGCCGA
>JAGQQZ010000494.1 GCA_020425915.1 Planctomycetota bacterium
CTGCACGCAGCGACGCGGCCACGAGCCCCAGGCATAGGCTCTGGTTGCCCATGACGTTGCGGTAGACCCCCGGCTGCATGAAGGTCGCCGGCGCGACGCGATAGGCGGTCTGGAAGATCCCGCTGATGTCCGCGTAGTTGTAGCCCGCCTGCACGACGCGCTTGTTGGCGTCGGCAACGTCGGGCTTCTTCGCGCCGAACTTCTCGTCCAGGTAGTTGAGCGTCGGCTCGAGCTCACGGTGGTAGAGCCAGTACAGCACTCCCAACGCGAACATGTTCTTGCAGCGGTCCTTCGACCGCGTGTCGAGCGGCGAGTCCTCGAGCGTCTCACGGGTCAGCTTCTCGAGATCGATCTCGATGACCCGATAGCCCTCGAGGGTTCCGTCCTCGAGCGGATTGCTCTCGTACTTCGCCTTCTTCAGGTCGGTCGAACGGAACTTCGCCGTGTTGACGATCAGGATCCCGTCCCGCCGCAGGTCGCCGATGTGGACCTTGAGCGCCGCGGGGTTCATCGCGACGAGCACGTCGGGCACGTCCCCCGGCGTGTGGATGTCGAAGCTCGAGAAACGCAATTGGAACGCAGAGACACCTGGAATGGTGCCGGCTGGCGCGCGGATCTCGGCCGGGAAGTCGGGGAACGTCGCGAGATCGTTCCCCATGATCGCGGAGGTTCGGGTGAACTCCCCGCCCGTCAACTGCATGCCGTCACCCGAGTCACCTGCGAAGCGGATGACGACCTGGTCGACATCGCGGATCTCGGCTCGGGGGTCGGATTGCACCGAAGAGTCGGTCATTGGTGTGTAGATGAAAACGGGTCGCCCCGGGCGACCTCGAAGCCGGACTATACCACCGGCCGGACACGATTCTCACCCTCCAAACGCGTGCGGAACCCAGCCTCGCATCGGCCGGACGGAGCCCTGGTCAAGCACAACGCCGGACCCGCCGAAGTACCCGCATGCGGCGCGCATACGCGATGGCAGCACTGTGTCTCGCCACCGGCCTGGTCTCCGCGCAGGAGCGGCCGACCGCCGGGAATCCGCATCCGTTGCACGCCCCGAGACTGCGCCTGGACCCGGTTCGTGCGTTCCAACACATCGAACAGGGCGCGGAACGGATGCGCGCGCATCGCGCTGCGAGGCTCCAGCATGCGGAGCACGGCGACCCGGGCTCGCAGCCGCCGCTGCCCCCGACGCCGGCGCGACGACCCACCGGCGCGGGTCGCCACATCGCGGCCGTCGTCGCCTGTGCCGACGGAGACTTCGACGTCTCCGCCCTGCTCCTCCAGCGACGACCCGATCTCTTGATCCTCGCCAATCCGGGCCCGGTGCTCCGCCGCGACGAGATCGCCCTGCTCGAGCGGTCCATCGAGACCGAGCGGCTTCCGTTGTGCATCGTGCTCGTGCACGACGACTGTCCGACCGCCGAAGCTCGCGAGCACACGCGGTCGGCAAGACGCCCGCTGAGCTCGCGCGAGTACGGCGAGATCGTGGCCCGCCACCTGCTGCGCCAGTCACGGCTGGCACAGCAGGCGCAGCGCCTCGGACGATTCGAAGTCGTCGTCGGTCACGTGGCCGCCAACGGCGACATCACGTGGCACGCGGAAGCGCTCGAAGCCCCGCCGCTCGGCCGTGGCGCACCGGCGCCGCGACCCGAGCCAGACCCGACGCACGCATCGCCCGCCGTCGAAGGCGAACCGGCTAGTCCGCCAGCTCGCCCAGCGCGTCACTGACGCGCGCGAACACTTCGCCCACCGGGCGCTCGAACATGAGTTCGACGACCTGTTCGATGCGCTCCACGGCATGGATGTGGAAACGACCCTTGCTGCACGCCTCGACGACGTCCGCGTGCAACATCAAGTCGTCGACGTTCACGCGCGGCATGATCGCTCCGGGTCGACGCCCCCCGCGACGGCCACCCTGCGCCAATGCGAAGAACCCCTCGATCTTCTCGTTGACGCCCCCGACCGGCTGCACGTCGCCGAGTTGGTTCAGTGATCCGGTGACCGCGAGGTCCTGTCGAACCGGCCAGCCACTCAGACTCGAGAGCAGGGCGACGAGTTCCGCGCACGATGCCGAGTCTCCGTCGAGGCCGGAGTAGAGCTGTTCGAAGCAGATCGTCGCGCGCAGCCCGATGCTCCGGTTTCGGCCGAATCGGTCGTGGAAGAAACCACTCAGGATCATCACACCCTTGTCGTGCAGCGGGCCCGACATCTCGGCTTCGCGCTCGATCGACACCACGTCGGTGCGCTCCGGCGCCGCACGCGCGATGGTGGCCGTCACGCGCGAGGGCTTGCCGACCGAAGCGCTGTGGGACTCGACGATCGTCATCGCGTTCACGACGCCGACCGCGTCACCCGTCGTCCGCAACAGCGCGTAGCCCTCGGTGAACTCGCGCTCGATCGCGTCGCGCAGCAGTCCGCCGCGCGCGATCCGAGCCTCCAGCGCCTGCTCCACGTGTTCGCGACGGACACCCTTGCCGTCGCCCGCGCGCCGGCACAGGTGCGAAGCCTCGCGCGCGACGTCGGCGAGATCGCCGAACCGCGTCGTCAGTCGCGTGCGTCGACCCGACAGGCGCGCACCGAACTCGACGAGCGCGGCCGTCGCCTGCGGATCGAACGCGCCCAGACCCTCCTGCTCGCCGATCCACTTGAGGAAGTCGGCGTAGCGGCGCCGGTTCGGCACGGTGTTCGGCACCGTGGCATCGAACTCGGCGTGCACCTTGAACAACTGCGGGAAGTGCGGGTCCTCTTCCCCCAAGGCCTCGTAGAGACCCGGCTCGCCGATCAGGACGATCTTGACGTCGATCGGGATCGGCTCGGGTTGGAGGTTGCCCGCCGTCGTCCCCGCCGTCGGGTCGAACTCGCGGACCTCGAGACTGGAGCTCTGCAGCGCTCGCTGCAGATGACGCCAGACGCCGTGCTCGCTGAACAGGTCCGCAGCTCGCACGATCAGGTATCCGCCGTCTGCGCGCAGCAGCGAACCGGGGTGGATCCGCCCCAACACCGGCGTGTGCTCGCTCGCGGGCTCGATGATCCCGAACAGGTTCGAGTAGGTCGGATTCGACTCGACGATCACCGGGCAGTCGGACCCCTGATCGCTGGACACGACGTGGACCTCCAGCATCGCGCTCCGCTTGGACGCGAACGATGCGATGCGAGCCGCTTCGTTCTCGTCGACGCCTTCGTGGTCCTCCGCCCAGTCGCTGAACGCCTCGACGATCTCGCGCAACAGGGACTGGAGGTGATCCCTCACGTCGTCCCCGCTCCAGCGCTCGGCGAACTCGGAGAACAGACCGGCCAAGCACCGCTCGACCATGTTCCGATCGACTCGCTGCAGCTCGCGACCGGTCTCGCGGTACACGCGCCGGGTCCGCTCGGAGGCCTGCTCGAGCCGCTCGATCAACTCCTCGCGCGCGCGCACGAGCTCGTCGCGTCGGGTCTCCTCGAGCACCCCGGACTCGACCAACTCGTCGAGCTGCTCGACCGATCGGACCTCACCGTCGACGACCGGCAGGATGTCGGCGGACAACTCACCGTTCTCGTGATACTCGACGAGGGAGCACCCCTGCCTCGAAGCCTCGCGTTCGAGCGCCTCGAACAGCCGCTGGCGCCGCTCTTCCGCGCCGCGCATCACGAGCTTGCGCGACGCGCGGTGCCAGCGCGACCGCAGGCTCTGCTGCAGCGTGTCCCGGATGGCCCGCCCGAGTTCGTGCATGTCGGCCCGGAACTTCGGGGCGGCACCACGTGGCAACACGATCAGTCGCGGCTTGTTCGGCTCGCGGAAATTGTGCACGAACGCGCGATCCGGACCGAGTCTACACGCGGGCTTCAGCTCCTCGAGCAGGGCGTGCACGATTCGCAGGCGACCGGAACCGAGCAACCCCGACACGAAGATGTTGAACCCCGGGGCGTAGAGCTCGAGCCCCGTGCGCAACGCCGCGAGCGGTCTGCTCTGCCCGAGCAACACGGACGGCCTCGGTCGGCGCGCGGACGGCGAGATGGACTCGCTGTGCCACCGCAAATCACTAGCCGGCAGCTCTGTCTCGCTCTCTCCGCGATGCTTCGAACCCATTCGAGTCAGGCTCGTGCCACGAGAACGGGACACGGAGCGGCGGCGAGCACTTCCTCGACGGTGCTGCCGAACAACGCCTTGAGGAACCCGGAGCGACCGTGGGAGTGCACGACGATCAGATCGACGTGTTGGAGCATGGCTTCCTTGAGGATCTGTTCGGGGACCTCCTCGCTGACGATCGCGTGTCCCCGCGCCCGGACGCCATCCTGCGCGGCCAGGTCGACGTAGCGCTGCAGGATCTTCTGCGCGTCTCGGACGACGGCGTCGGTCAACGGTCCCTTCGGACGCTCGTCGCGGCTCCCGATCAGACGCACCATCGCTGGCGTGTCGATCACGGCGAACAGGATGATCTCGGCGTCGAGCTGCTTCGAGAGACTCACCGCGTAATCGATGTTCGGCTCGGCATCCGCGAGCTCGACGAACGCCAGGATTCTCTGGATCGGCGGTTTGGTCATCGACGCTCCGCGCATCGTCGCCGCCGCCGATGCGGCGAGCAAGGAAAAGAGTTCTCAGCTCGGCACGCGGATCGCGCCAGGATTCCAGCACGCCACGCGCGCGCCATTGGCGAATACGTCGAGAACGCCGAGCCCACCGTGCGGGAGGTTCAGACAGACCGCTCGGCTGAGCCGCATCCCGAGCATCGCGGTCGCGAATCCCGTCACCATCGCACCGGAGGACACCACCGCGATGGTCTTGCCGACGGCGGCGGAGCGGACGTCCGTCCACCAACCGAGGAAGCGCTCGACGGCCGCACCGAGACTCTCCCCGTCGGGAGCCGCGACCTCACCGAAGTCGGTGAAGAACTCACGGACTCGATCCGGGTCCTCCGCGGTGACCTCGTCCCAGGTGCGTCCCTGCCAGCGTCCCATGTACTGGTCCCGCAGCCGATCGTCGGCCTCGACCTCGAGGCCCTTGCCGACTGCGATCGCAGCCGCAGCGTCGCGGCTCTGCGGCTGGTCCGAGCTGACGACCCGGTCGACCGGCAGGTCGGCGAGGAGCTTCATCCACTCGATCGTCTGCGCCTGCCCGCGATGACCGAGCGTGGCGGGGCCGTCACCGACGACACGCCCCGCGTCCTCGGCCGCGAGCTCGGGATGGCGGAACAGGATGAGTCGACAGAAATCCGTGACGTCGGCGAGCACAGCGACGTACGATCGACGGCTCGCTTCGCGCTGTCAACGATCCCCATTGTTCGACGTCCTGGAAACCGGCCTCGACGGCCTCGATTCGATCCTGGCCGGCGGTATCCGCTACCCGGCGGGCTCTGCCGCGTTCGTGTTCATCACGGGCGGGGCCGGCTCCGGCAAGACCGTTCTCACGCTCGAACTGGCGGTTCGGGCCTGGCTCGACGCCCCCGACGGCGCCACCTGCCTGTACTACTCGGTCGAGCACTCGCCCCAGAATCTGTTCGCGAAGCTCGAGCACGACTTCGACTTCTACGGGATCGACGCGGACATCCGCCCGATCGAGCAGGAGGTCCCGAACAAGCTCTGCCTCGAAGCGAGTCTCGACGGCCGCACCACGCGGCTCGTGCTGACCCAAGCCAGCGCCGCGACGCTGGACGAACGGCCGAGCGGGTCCGCCGTCGACGTGGAGTGGATCCTCGCCGAGATCGGCAACTACCGCCTCGCGGGCTCCGTGCACATGGCGTGCATCGACAACATCAGCTTGTTGATGACGGATCTCGACTACTACGCCAAGCGCGCCGCACTGCTCGCCACCCGCCGCCAGCTGATGGCGCAACGCATCCACGGCATCTTCGTGCAGGAGGTCACCGAGCGGCGCGACCTTCGCGGACCGAGCGCCGAGGAGTTCTCGACCGACTGCCTGATCGAGCTCGCGTTCCAGGACGAGGCCGGCTCGTTCAAGGCGCGGACCCTCGAGATCGCGAAGGCACGCCACCA
>JAGQQZ010000495.1 GCA_020425915.1 Planctomycetota bacterium
CCCCCAGAAGCAAAGCGCGTCGATCAGGAGCCCCACCACGATCAGCGGCTTCGCACCGCCGAAGCGATCGGCGAGCACCCCGACGATCGGTGCCGCGATCAGCGCACCGATCATGTTGATCGACATGAACCACGACGCCGCGAAGTCCGAGATGCCGAATCGAGCCTGCACGAGGTCGCGCAACACCGGCACCGGAAGCGTCACCGGCACGAGCATCAACGCGGCGCACGTGCCGAGCAGCAGGACCTGGCGGCGCGACTCGGGCGGCATTCGTCAGGTAACTCCGTCGGTGACGGCCGGCAGCGGGCGTGGGCTGGAGAGGGCACCCATGGGTGTCACCCAGCATGACCTCGATCGCGTCACGAACCAAGCGCGCGCGCCAAACTCGGCGGAGCGTTCGGTCGTCGCGCCGACAGGCTGAACACGAGCGGGAACTTCCCGTCCATCCCACCCGGCCAACGCCAATGCCCATCGTCGCCGCGGACCATTCCATCGAGGATCGGTGCGTAGCCGAGTGCGTGCTCCCGCACGAACTCGAGCTGCATCCCGGCATCGACGACGGCCATGACGATCTCGGCGAGCCCGTGCGGCCACTCGTCCGACGTGTGACGCGAATCGGAATCGGGATTCGCGTAGCTCCCCGACAACGGGAACCGCACCGGCTCCTGGGTTCGCAGGTACGGGAACTCGAGCGTGAGCCGACCTCCCTCCAAATCGCATCGGTCCGCGACACAGAACGCCAACGGATGCCCGTCGACGACGTAGAAGCGTCCGCCAGGCCGCAGACACGAGTGGATCGCTCGCGCCCACACGTCCAGATCGCGCAGCCAGTTGACGACCCCGTACGATGCGAACACGAGGTCGAACGCCCCCTCGAAGTCCTCCGGTAGATCGGCGATCTCGGCCAGCACGAAGTCCGCGGGGATGTCGAGCCGCTGCGCGAGTCCGCGCGCGCGTTCGATCGCGACGGAGGAGAAATCGACTCCCGTCACCGTCGCCCCACGCCGGACCAGCGAGAGCGTGTCGGTTCCGACGTGACACTGGAGGTGAAGCACGCGAAGCCCAGCGAGATCCCCGAGCTCCTGCTTCTCGAGCGGTAGCAGGGCATCGACGCCGGACTCGAGCTTGGCGACGAATTCGCGGTAGAACGAGGTGTCGAGGTGGGCGGCGGCCCAGTCGTCCCAGAGGGCGCGGTTGTTGGAGTAGGGGTCGTTCGACATGTCTCGGTCACGGTTGCGCATCGAACCGCACCGTCCACGCTATCGAACTGGCCTACTTCCGTGTGGTCGAGGCTCGGACAGATTCTCCGAATGCACGCGTCACCATCGGGTCGGCCGGGGCACGTAGAAGCGGATCCCCTCCTCGGTCGACGGGATGCGACCGAATGTAGGAACCGGCGGCTCGAGTCGCAGCTCGCGGCCCGGGTCGCGTTCGACCGGACAAACTCCAGGGGTGACGCCGTTGGCGCGGGCGAGGAAGTCGAACGGCCCCGCCGCCCTCCGCACGAACCCGTCCGGGTCTCTCCCCACCCGATTCCGCCGCAGCACGACGCCAACACCCACACGGAAGTAGGCCAGTCCCGTATATAGGACGCCGCGGGCTCGGCTCGCGAGGGTCAATCATGATGCGACGTCTCCTCTCCGCATTCCTTGCCAGCGTCGCCGCATCCACGCCACTCTGGGCACAGTGCGCGGACGTCACCGGTCCCGACCTCCCCTACGACACCCTCCACCTCTCGCCCGGCGACTTCCGCAACGTCCGAGGCTTCAACTACATCGCCGTCTACACCTCGCTCAACCGGGTCGGCGCGGTCGTCAACGGCGCCCTTCCCTGGAAGGGCGTCGCGTCGTCGACCGTCATGTGGGAGAACTACCACCCGGAAGGAACGACCGCGAAGGAGGTCCACGCCCAACTCGCCACGCTGAAGGGGATGGGGGTCAACGCGATCCGGGTGTTCGTCTCGTTCCCGTGCTGGGAGTTCCACCAACGGCAGGCCGAGGCGACGGGCCAGACCAACGTGTTCATCAAGCGGTTCGCCGACTTCCTCGCTCGCTGTCGACGAACCGGCATCAAGTGCATCCCGGTCATCTGGGACAACACGGCCCTGGGAAACCTGCACGAACCAACCTACGGCAGCGCGAACGACTACTACTCCACCAACCTCTTCCATCATTGGCACTCGAGTCCGGGCGTACTGAAGCTGAAGAAGTTGTTGGACGCCGGCGGCGGCACCTTCGTCGGGACCGATGCCGAGCGTTTCATCCTCGACCTCGTCGCGGCATCCCAGACGACCGACTCGGTCGCGGCCTGGGAGCTCATCAATGAGCCGTTCGGCATCACCGACCCGCTCCTCGGCCAGGTGATCCGGGGCACGGTCCAGATCCTGGATCCTGCGAGCAGCCTGCCGATCGTGCTCGGGCTGCCGTTCTGGGATCATTCGATGCACGTGCATGCGAGGTTGCCCGAGGTCGACGTGCTCTCGCTCCACCACTACCCGATCTACTCGACGTCGCCGGCGCTGGAATCACAGGTCTACAACGCGACCCACATCCGACTCGACCCCGCCCAGACGACGGCGACACCGGTGCTCGCCAAGGCGATCCTGCTCGGCGAGTGTGGTTCGCCGGGCACCGGCCACGACTACGTCGACGCGTTCGAACAGGCGACCCACGTCCCGCGCCCCGACCTCGGACCGACCGAGACCGGGGTCGGCTTCCTCTCGTTCTCGGCGATGAACGGCTGGCAACGCGGGAACTACCCGTTGAACTTCGAGACGGGCCTCCTCTACGGCGACTGCACGGTGCGCGACCTGAACGTCGTGCAGTGGCTGCGCGCCGCGGCCGGCCTGCCGCCGACGACGTCGCTGACGCAGAAGTCCTACGGCACTCCTCCACCGTGCCCGCAAGCGATCCCGGTCACGACCGACGACCCGCCGTGGGCTGGCTTCGTCCGACAGGCCCCGATCTCGAGCGCGCTCGACAGCTATGCCGAGCGCCTGGTCTGGATGAACGCGACCGCGACCGACTTCCTGGCCGTCGGATCGATACCGGGTTGTCCGCCGGACTTCGCTGCGTACATCGAGTTGCGGCAGATGTTCGAGACCGCGTTCCAATCGGTCACCGCGGCGAACGACCTCGCGCTCCTCTGGAACATCACGGCCGGATTCGTCACACCGCCCGGGCTACCGAACGGCAACCCGTACGCGAGCGCCGGGACGGCGCCCCCGTTCCACGTCATGCCGGCGACCACGCGCGGGTTGATCGACGCCCACATCGCCGCCACGCAGCTCATGCTCGACCCGAACGGCGACTTCGTACCGACGCCGTTCACCAACAGCATCCTCGCACAGAGCACGGCCGGCCCGCTGTTCGATCCACGCATTCACGCGGAACACCTGGCGCTCCTCTGCTCGAACGTGTTCGAGCCGTGGCGAGTCGCGATGCGCGACTACGTCATCGCCCAGCAGTAGCGAACGCGTCGATCGGGAGCTTCAGCCACGCGACGCCGTCCGGTCCCGCCGGGGGCAGTTCGCCGGCGCGCAAGTTGATCTGCAGCGCTTGGAACAGGAGCGTCGGCAGCGGCTTGCCGTCCTCGAGTTGCTGCCGCAGTGCGACGAACTCCCCCTTCGTGACTCCATCGCGCAGATGCTTGTTGGTCGCACGTTGTTCGGCGATCGTACTCTCGAACCGGAGCTCCCGACCGCCGGGTTGATAGTCGTGCCCCGTGAACACGCGCGTCGTCGGCGGCAGCGCGTAGAGGCCCATGATCGAGTCGTACTCCTCGGCAGCGGAGCCGCCCGGGAAGTCGCAGCGGGCCGTGCCGTAGTCGGGCTGGAACAACGAGTCGCCGACGAAAACGGCATCACCGATCCGAAAAGACAGACTCGCCGGCGTGTGACCATGCGTCGGGATCGCCTCGATCCGAAACGGTCCGATATCGAGCTCGGCACCGTCGTCGAGAAGGACGTCGAATTGGCTGCCGTCGGGCACGAGATCCTCCATGCCCAGCAGCTTCGCGAACGTCCGCTGCACCGAGCTCACGTTGGCGCTGATCACCGTCTTCGCTCCGTAGCGCGCGCGGAAGTACGGCATCGCCGTCAGATGGTCGGCGTGCACGTGGGTGTCGAGCACGTGAGTGAGGCGCAGCTCGTTTTCGTCGAGGTAGCGCGCGACGGCCTCAGCCGACTCGTGCGTGACGCGCACGGCATTCCCGTCGTAGTCGGCCACGGAATCGATCAACACGGCCGTTCCCGCGGCGTGGACGACGTACGTCAGGGTCGCGGTGACCGGATCGTAGAAGTGCTGGATCTCCACCATTCAACGCCAGGATAGCGCCGGAACAGCCGGTGCCATCGCGAGAACCACCACGCGCTCCGCCGAACACCCCACACGGTCGATAGTTCGGCCAAGGATCGAATTCGGTGGACGCAGGACTCTCGAGACACAGGCACGCGGAATCGTCGGCAGGACGGGACTCGTGAACGCATTCGACGTTCCCTTCCACCGGCGCCTGAGCCTCCGACTGATCGTGGTCGTGGTGGTCGCGGTGTCCGTGCCGACGTTGTTCGGCGCCAGCTGGTACCTCGACCTCGAGCAACGGCTCGCCGAACGCGACCCGACGGCCACGCAGGAGCAGCTCGACCATGCGCGCGAGCTGCTGATGCGCGACTTCACGATCGGGCTCGCGCTGGTCGCGATGGTGGTCGCGCTGACGGCCACGATCACGCTGCGGCGGATCCTCGTCGGGCGGATCCTGCGACTCGCGCGCGTCTGTCGACAGGTCCGCGACGGCAACCTCGAGGTCACCGTCGACGTGAACGGGAACGACGAGATCTCGGTCGTCGCACGCAGCCTCAACTCGATGATCGATCGTGTCCGCGAGCATCAGAACGAGCTCGAACACCAGGTCACGGAGCGAACCACCCAGCTGCGCGAAGCGCTCGCGCTGGCGCAGGAGGCGACCCGAGCGAAGAGCGAGTTCCTCGCCGTCATGAGCCACGAGATCCGCACGCCGCTCAACGCCGTGATCGGCGCCTCCGAGCTCCTCCTCGAAACCGAACTCGACGCGGTGCAACGTGACTTCGCCGAGACCGTGCACGTCTCCGGAGATCTCCTGCTCGGCCTGATCAACGACATCCTCGACTTCTCCAAGATCGAAGCGGGCAAGGTCGAACTCGAGTCGATCCCGTTCGACCTCGATCTCGAGATCGAATCCGTGATGCGCGCGATGGAGGGTCCGGTTCGCTCGAGGGGCCTCGAACTGGCGCTGGACGTCCACCCGGACGTCGAGGACCTGGTCGTCGGCGACCCGACGCGGTTCCGACAGGTCCTGCTGAACCTGGTCTCGAACGCCGTGAAGTTCACCAAGCGTGGCACCGTCACGATCCGCGTCGCGGAGCTGGACGCGCAGGACGGCACCAGCCTGCTCCGGTTCGACGTCGAGGACACGGGGATCGGTATCCCATCGGAGGCGATGGACCGGCTGTTCCACGCGTTCGAGCAGGCCGAGTCGTCGACCACGCGCACGCACGGCGGCACGGGCCTCGGGCTCGCCATCTGCCAACGACTGGTCGATGCGATGGGAGGCGAGATCGGAGCCGAGTCGACGGTCGGTCGAGGGAGCACGTTCCACTTCACGCTCCGCGCCGGCCGGGTCTCCGATCGCCAACGACTCGAGTTCGAGTCTGCGGTCGACGCGCGCGGGCGCCGCGCACTCGTCGTGAGTCCGAACGGGACTCTCGCCCGCACGATCACTCGCCACCTGACGTCGCGCGGTGTCGACGTCGCCCTGTTCTCGCCGGCACGACTCGAAGCGCTGCTCGAGACGGATTGGGCCGGCGCGTGGGACGTGCTGATCGTCGACGATCGGGAGCACCTCCTCGACACCGTCGCGACGGCGCGCGGAGCCCTGCCGATCATCGCGGTCGGTGGCGAGGCGTCGAAGCACCCTACGGTTCGCGCGCTGTCGATTCCCGTTCGCAAGCACGCCCTGCTCGAGACCGTTTCGACGATCTGCGGTGACCCGACCGACCTACTCCTCGAGCGACCGCGCTGGAACCGCGCGACACGCGTGCTCGTCGCCGAGGACACGGCGGTGAATCAGAAGGTGATCCGCGCGATGCTCGAACGCCTGTCGTGCGAGGTCACGATCGCACCCGACGGACGAGCGGCCGTCGAAGCGTGGCGGGCCGGCGAATTCGACCTGATCCTGATGGACTACCAGATGCCCGAGATGGACGGCGTCGAAGCAACCGTCCAGATCCGGAGCGAAGAGAAGCTCGGCCGACACGTACCGATCATCGCACTCACCGCCAACGCGGACGCAGAGGCGCGGCGTCGATGTGACGCCGCCGGCATGGACGGCTTCCTCGCCAAGCCGCTGCGACGCAGCGACCTGGCGACCGCGCTCTCCCGGATCAATTGTTGAACACGAGCGTGACGCCGAGGTTTCCGGCGTCGAACGCGAGGCTCAGACAGAACAGGTCGCACTGCTTGCGGGCGGCGGCCACGGTGACCGGGTGACCGAAGCTCACGGACGGAACGGACATGTCCATCGTGTTGCCCTGCTCGACCCAGTGCTGTTTGAAGCCACCGAGCACCATGTTCACGACCTCGCCGAAGCCGTCCGAGAGGTCGGCGGGATCGGTGAGCTCCTCGGGCTCCATCATCAGCAGCGACGCGCACATGACGCGCGCCAAGTCGTCGTTCGCCGTGATGACGCACAGGCCGCTGCGACTCCCGCAGAAGCCGAGCGCACCGACGATGTCGCCGCTCAGCTCCGGCGCGGCGGACACCGAAGCGCTGTTCGGAGCCAGACCGATCATCTGCTCGAACACGTCGTTGACCGCGGCGAGAAGCGCCTGCGTATTGGAATCCGTTTCGGTGTGGATCGTCATCACGCCTCCTATCCGAGTAGCGGCGTGACGACTTCCTGGACGTTCTCGGGCTTGAACGGCTTCTTCAGGTAGCCCTTCGCGCCGTTCTCCAACGCCGACTGGACCGCGTCGCTCGACTCGGTCGTGATCATGACGATCGGCGGAGCATCCGCGTGCTTCTCGCTGACCTGCTTCACGAACTCGAGCCCGTTCATGTTGGGCATGTTCACGTCGGAGAGGATCAGGTCGAACTTCCCGCCCTCCAGCGCAGCGAGACCCTCGACGCCGTCACCGGCTTCCGAGAACGCGGCCTCGATACCGCTCTGACGTAGACTCCGCATGATGATCTTCCGCATCGTGGCGGAGTCATCGACGATCAAGATGTTGTGGCCCATGTTGGCGTCTTCCCCGGTGTATGTCGTGCGACGCGTGTTCGGTGAATCGTTCGACACTGTCGCCGACGAGCGTATCGGTCAGCGGTGACGCGGATCTGAACCCCGCTCGCACGCCGCACTCCTGCGTCCCGTGACAGCGCGGGTTCGGCGACGATCGACGACGTCGCGTCCGGTGCGGGAGCTGTCGCGTCTCGCATCACTCCGGTCGGCGACGCATCGGACGGATGGTTCGCCCGGTTCCGCTGGAGTCGATGGGGCCGAGATTCCGACACAACCGATACCGATCGAACGGAGGATCCGATGACAGAGTTGCAGCCATTCGACGTCGACGAGCTCGCCGAGAACATTTGGGTGAGCACGTTCGGCATCCCGCTGATCCCTACCCCGACGTCCGAACTCGAGCAGAACGTGAAGCTCTGCACGGGACTCGTGCACATCACGGGAGAGTGGAGCGGCGCCGTCGTCCTGCGGTGCAGCGAGGCGATCGCCAAGCGCGGTGCGACCTTGATGTTCGGCATGCCGGCCGGCGAGGTCACGGGCGACGACATCCGCGACGTGGTCTGCGAGCTCGCGAACATGACCGGCGGCACGGTCAAGTCCGTGCTCCCCGGCTCGTGCTTCCTGTCGTTGCCGACCTTCGTCGAAGGCAATGACTACCGCGTCGGGCTGCCGTCGGGCTGCGCCGAGTCCGCGCACTATTACGAGGCGGACGGCGAGCCGGTGATGATCCGAATCATCGAAGCGCCGATCGGACGCGAGTAACCGCCAAGCGAAGGGCGTATCCTGGCGCTCGCATGAGCACGGATCGCACACGCGTTCGGCCCGAAGGCGGGACCGTCCGCTCCACCCTCTCCATCGCAGCCACGGATCGAGCGTTCGACGGTCACTTCCCCGACAACCCGGCGTTCCCCGGGGTCGGGCAACTGTGGCTCGGCCAGATCGCCGCGGCGACCCAGTACGGCGCCGCATACCCCGTCGGTCTCAGACGCGTGCGCTTTCGCGCGCCGGTGGGTCCGGACACGAGCCTCGCGATCGACCTGACGCCCACGGGCGCCGAGCACGAGCTCGCGACCGAGATCTGGCGACTGGGCGGCGAGGAGTCGCTCGTCACCGACGGCACCTTGCTCGTCTCGCCGTCGCCGCGAACCGGGGGTCCCGCTCGGGTCGCCCCACCGACGTGCGATGCGCCGGCGCAGCCGGACATCGAATCGATCCTCCCGCATCGTGGTCCGGCGCGGTTCCTGTCGGCAGCGCTCTCGATCGCGACCGAGGACTCGCAGCCGTCGTGGCTGCTGGGTCGTGTTCCCGCGGACAACTTCCTGGTCGCCGACGGACGGGTCACCGTGTTCGCCGCGCTCGAGTTCGCGGCCCAGGCCGGCCCTGCCGTGCCCGAGCTCCGCAAGGGGCCCGACGGCGACGTACGTCGGCTGGCCGGACTGTTCGCGGGGATTCGCTCCGCGGACTTCGCGGCGCCGTCGTTCGCCGTCGACGACGAGCTCGTCGCCGCGGTGACGGCGTCTCAGCGAGGACCTTTCATGACCGTGCTCGCCGAGGTCTACACGCGACACGGCGGCGAGCTCCACGAGCTGGCCACGGCCGCGATCAAGCTGCTCGTCAACGACGCCTGACCCAGAGCGAGAGTTTGCTCGGCAACCCCTCGATCAGCGTCCAGCCCTCGCGCTCGAGCGCCCGTTTCGCCTCACGTCGGCCCGGCCCGAGGATCACCGCGTCGCGCCGCCCGACGACTTCGTAGTCCTTCGCGTTGCCGTCCTCGAGGAACGAGATCCAGCGCGCGTACTCGGCGCGCCCCTCGTCGCTGACCATGACGAGGTTCCGCAGGATCGGTCGCTGCAACCAGACCACCGCGTCGGCCACCTCGACGTTGGGGTCGAGCAGGAACCGGTCGGTCGGTCGCGTATGGTCGCGCGCGAACTCGTACACGGGACGGATCTTCGCATCGACCTGCCGAACGTTCAGCGTCGGGTAGATCAACGCGTAGGTCAGTCCGGTCCACGCGTGCACGGCGACGAGCACCCACCCAGCGATCCGCGCGGGCTTCGGACCGGGGATCTCGTCGTCGCCGGCGCACCAGGCGACGATGAACGGCGAGAACAGTGCGATCGATCCGGATGCCCCCCACAGGAGGTTCGGCTGCCCCTGGAGGCCCGACTCGCGGAACAGGATCGCGAACATGGCGCCGCCGCCGGCCGCGACGATCGTGACGCTCACCCACGCGGACGCGGAGGTCACCGCGCCTCGCAGGAGCCGACGCGCGAAGAACACGACGACGAGGAGCCCCGCGGTCGCGCCCTTGGCGAAGTGCCAGAACACGCGCGAGGTTCCCTTTCCGTCCGGCCCGATCGTCCACGAACGTGCCGCGGGCAGCTCCGCGAAGAACGACGGGAGCAGGTAACCGACGACTCCCACCGCGAACCCACCGACCACGACCAACAGATCGCCGAGCTTCGCGCGCCGCACGACGAGCACGATCAACAGCGCGGGCCCGAACAGGAACGCCAACGACGGCTTGATCCAGCCCGACGTGACGATCGCCGCCATGGTCATCACGAGATACGCGCGGCGCGCGGAATGGCGGGCGTACGAATCGAAGCACCACAGCGCGACCGCCGTCATCGACACGGCCCAGGTCTGCGGGAAGTTGTGGTACATGATCCCGGACACGTTCTTGAGCTTGCGCAGGAAGTCGCCGAGCTGCGCGTCCGACGAGACGTCGACCAGATCGGGCCACCAGCCATCCCAGACCACCGGCCAGATCCCGGCCCAGAACATCGGCAGCAGCGATCCGAACACGAGCACGAACGCGCGCTGCGTCCGGCGCACGAGCAAGGCGAAGCAGGCCCAGGCGAGCACGACGTAGGCGAGGACCCACAGGCACGAGAGGGAACGGTAGAGGTCGAGCCCGAACGAGTGGGCACCGAGCATGATGACCGCGTACCCGGAGTGCACGAGCGGATGATGGGACTCGCCCGTCAGTCCGTAGGTGCTGATGCGCGGCAGACCGGAATCACCGATCAGGCCCGTCATGTGCAGGTGCGACGGGACGTCGCCATAGCGGTCGTTGAACACGAACGCTCCGCGGTCCGTCAGGGTCGCGAACGCACCGTACTGCCACAGCCCCAGCGCCAGCGCGCCGAGCGTGACCGCGACGAACGCCTTCGTCACCTGCGGATCGGGCCGCGCGAGCACGAGTTCTCGCTGGCGCAGGATACCCACGACCGCGATCGCGGCGACGATCGCGTTGCCGACCCAGAGGCTCCAGCCGGCGAACAGACACGCGGTCCAGGCGACGAGACAGAACGCGATGCCCATCCCGATCCCCGCGATCGCGACCCCGGCAAGTCCACGGAAGTCGTGTTCCCGCCGGCGAAGGAGTCCGAGCACCCACGCGCCAGCGAACCAGAACCACGCAGCGAGTGCCGCGACGGCGACGCAGCGCAACAGGAGTTCGCCGCTCGCCCCGAGCAGGTGTTCGAAGTAGTCGACGGTCGTCAGAGTCAGCCGCTTGGTATCCATACGCAGGGAGGACTTGCCGGAGCCGAAGCGGGCTGCCGGTCCGGCAGACTCTATACGACGACCTTCCACCGGCCAGGACCGGTCAGGCGGTGCACCGGAATCGGCGAGGGTGTCGCGGTTCGACCCCGGAGGGTAGCATTCGCACAGCGACGCCAGTCCGGCTCGCGGTTGTCCGCTCGATCGCCGCCCCACATCGAGCGCTGCCTCGCATCGACGCAGTGAGTTACGACTCCACTCCCTCCTCGCACCTCCCCACGCCGAACACCGAGACGGACTCGTCGGGCTGGGACCGGGCGATGGATCATCTCCGTCAACGGTTCCCGAACGCCAGCGACAGCACGCTGTTCTGCGTCTTCAAGCTCCAGTCCGATTCCGATCTCTCGCTTCGTGACTTCCGCGCCGAGGCGCGGCTGCACGGTCTCGAGATCGGTGGTCGCTCGCTGCACACGGCCCGGGTCCTGCTCGGCCTGCAGGAACCCAACCCGACGACGCCGCGAATCCGACGGCCGGCGCGAGTCGATCCGACGCCGTCCCCGGCGAGCGAGGAACTCGAACGATCACTGATCGCGGCCGTGCAGCAGATCCAGTCCTCGGCCACGGCGGAATCGAACCGACTTCGCAACGCGATGCGCACCGCGGTCGACGTCCTGCAGCGAGCGCTCGACGGCCGCGAGTGATCAGTCGGTCCGGCGACGAACGCTCCGACCCGGCGGAATCGCCACGGCGATCCTGAGATCGCGCACGTTGTTGCCGGTCGGCCCGGTCAGCAACGTGTCACCGAGCGCGGCGAAGAACTCGTAGCTGTCGCTGAGCGCCAGGAAGCGCGACGCGCGCATGCCGCCTACCCATGCTCGGGTCAACGTCGTGCAATCGGCCCACGCGCCGGCCGCCGGACTGTTGCCGTCGATGCCGTCGGTGCCCGCGCTCAGCACCGCGAGGTCCGCGTCGGTGTCGAGTCGCCCGAGGTGGATCGCGGCACGCAGGGCGATCTCCGTGTTGCGCCCACCGCGACCGGGACCGCGGACCGGGCAGACGGCTTCGCCACCGCTGACGAGGCAGACCGGGTCCGTCGCACGAGCCAGCCGGTCGACGAGTGCCTCGGCAACTTCCTCGACCGGACTCTCGACGAGTCCTTCCACGACCTCGACCGAGAGGTCGAATCGCTGGTGGGCCACGGCCTCCGCCACTCCACACGCAATCGCGTTGTCGAGCAGGACCTCGTATTGGCAACGGGCGGGCCACTGCGACAGGGCCGTCGTGCGTTCGACGAGTTCGAGCACGCTGCGCGGGAGCGACGCTCGCAGCTCGTGACGATCGAGAACGGCGAGCGGATCGACGTCACTGTCCGACGGCGCGACCGTGAGTCCGGATCCGAGGCTGATCAGGTCGCCCGGATTGACGTCGGACACGAACAGCGAGACCTGCACCGCGCGCGGTGCTGCCGCAGCGAGCCCGCCGCCCTTGATCGCGGAGATGCGGCGCCGAATCGCGTTCACCTCGGCGATCGTCGCACCGCAACCGACGAGCACCCCGTTGGTCGCTCGAAGGTCGTCGAGCGTGACGTCCAGGGAACGCGGGCACTCGCACATCGCCGAGGCGCCGCCGGAGATCGCGAACACGATCAACGTGTCGGGATCGTCGGAGGCCCGCACACGGCGCAGGACCTCTCGGCCGGCCTCCAGACTTCCGGCGTCGGGAATCGGATGGCCGCCCGCGATCGCCGTGAATCCCGGCGGCCCGACGACGCCCCGCGTGCCCGAGACGACGACGCCCTCGACCGCGAGCCCGCGTCCGTCGAACACTCGCTGCAGGGCGAACGCCATCGGCAGCGCCGCCTTGCCGATCGCGACGACGAGCACGCGTCGCGGGTCTCCGACGTCGAACGTGTCACCGGCGACCTCGAGCCCCTCGTCGCTCATCCGCACGGTCCTTCGGACCACGCGTGAGACGTCGACCTCGGCCAGCGCTGCCGCGAACACCTCTCGGGCGATCCGCGCCGCGTTCGAAGGCATCAGCTCGGGGCGTCCGGTCGCTTCCAGTGGAACTCGGGTTCGCCGCACAGCCGCGCCGCGTAGCGGCTCACGACGAACAGGAAGTCCGACAGGCGGTTCAGGTACACGAGGCAACCGCCGACGTCGGCGTTCTCGTCGTGTTGCAGGGTGACGACGCGCCGCTCGCCGCGGCGGCAGACGGTCCGGGCCTGGTGCAGGAACGCGCCGACCGGACCACCTCCCGGCAGGATGAACTCCTCGAGCGGACCG
>JAGQQZ010000496.1 GCA_020425915.1 Planctomycetota bacterium
GGCTACATCGAGGCGATCGGTCGGAAGGCCGCGTCCGAGGCGATCCAGCAAGCTGAGGTCGACGTCGCGGAGCAGACCAAGCTGGGCGCGATCGGCGTCGCGCGGGCCCGCCAGCAGCAAGCGATCGAAGTCGCACAAGCGGACCGTGGCCGTGACGTCGGCACGAAGGAGGCCGATCGCGAGCGAGTCGTACGCATCGCCGAACTCGACAAGGAAGCCACGATCGGCTCGGAGACCGCGCGGTTCGAGCAGGAAGGCACGGTCAAGGAGGCGGAAAGGAAAATGCGCATCCAAGTCGCAGAGGCGAACGCCGAGGCCGTCACCGGCGAGAACCTCGCCCAGGGCAAGATCGCCGACGCGGACGCGAAGCTGAAGATCGCGCAAGCAGACGCATTCCAGATCGCAGAGACCCGTCGCCGTGAAGCCGACGCCGCGGTGCGCGAGGCCCAGTACGTCGCCGAGGCAAGGGCGGCGGAGGCGCTCGCGGCGAAGATCGAGAAGGAGAAGCGCGCCGAGCTCGAGGCCGTCGCCATCGCCGAGAAGGCCAAACAGATCGTCGACGCCGAAGCAGCGGCCCAGCAGCAGAAGATCGCTGCGGAGGCGGAAGCCGTTCAGATCTTCGCGCGACTGGAGGCTCAGGCACGCGGTGAGTACGAGATCCTCGCCAAGAAGGCCGCGGGTCTCGAGCGAATCGTCCAGAGCTGCGGAGGCGCGCAGCAGGCGTTCCAACTCCTCATGCTCGAACAGCTGCCACAACTCTCGGAGACGGCTTCGAAGGCGATCTCGAACATCAAGTTCGACAAGATCGTCGTCTGGGACGGCGGCCGAGATGGAAACGGCACGCAGGGGTTCCTCCAGAACCTCGCGCATAGCCTACCGCCCATGCTCCACATGATGCGGGACATCGGCGGCATCGAGATGCCGGAGTTTCTCGGCAAGCTCGCGCCGACCGACTCGATCGACGGCGCGGCGAAGGAACAACTAGCCGAGGAGCTCACTCCGGTCGCCAGCGACCCGGCTCGAACCGACGACCGATAGCGCTCAGCGAATCTCCGGCGAGGGCGCCCGTTCTGCACTCTCGCCGGAGGGCGAGCCGCCCGGGGTCACCGCGCTCGAATGCGTCTTCTCGACCCAGTCGAGGAACAGATTGGACTCGTGCGCGACGTCGTCGAGCCAGTCGCCGCGACGCAGGCTGATCCGATGCGATCGATCGCCGGCCATCACGCGCCGCAGGTCGTGCCGAATCCGGTAGGCCGGCCCCGCGATCCGATGCGACAGGTGCAGCGCCTGATACAGCAGAACCGCGACGACCACTCCGACGAACAGACCCCCGCCGAGGATCCAGGAGATCCAGTGGGCGCGACGCTCGGATTCTCCGAGGTCCTCCATGACTCCGCCGAGGAACCAGGATCCGACCAGGAATCCGACGACCACGCAGATCGCACCGGGCGCGACGATCGCCTTGACGAGCGCGAGCTGTCTCGAGCGATCTACGATGAGTCGGCGGCGTCGGGACGGCATCACGAATCGGATCTCCTTCTCACGAACTATCGGCCATCGAGCACCGCAGGCCTGACCCTCCCCACCGTACATGACGACGGGCGTCGGCATGGCCGACGCCCGTGGCTCGTTGAGTCGTTGGCGATCAGTCGCCGCCGACCTGCGCGTCCTTCGGTTCCCAATGGACGCCGGACCGACCTTCGATCTTGCCCATCGTCTTGGTTTCCAGTTCGACCGTCACGAACACATCGTCTTGAGTGCCTGCACGCACGGTGCAAGTCGTGAAGTTACCCGCTCATCAAGTCCCGAATCGGCCGGTCTTGAGTAGCTTCTCCGTTCGCTCGTCGAAGACGAAGAACTTGGGAGACTTCGCCATCGGCTGGAACGCGTAGTACTCCTCGCCGGACTGGCCGTAGTACTTGAGCGCGCTCGGCTCGATCGTCACGTTCTCGCCGCTGTGTCCGAACGTGAAGTCGGCCATGACCTCCGAGCCCCACTTCTGCGACGTCGTGCGTCCGGCATCGACAGTGAGCGTCTTCATCTTGCCGTGACGGACGTTCACCGACTCGTTCGCCTTGGAGACGAGTCCGAACGCAAGCGTGTAGTCGCCGGCAGGAACGACGGTCTCTCCGCTGGAGATCTCGAACGAGCTCTTGCCGTCCGAGCTGTTGACGACGGCCGAGACGAGCTTGCCCGACGCGCGGAAACCGGACTCGAGATCGATCTTGCCGACATCACCCGTGAAAGGAGTCGCCTCGATCTTCTTCCCGTCCGCCGAGACCGTGATCTCGAAGAGTTCGTCGTCGAGGTTGACGATCCGCGACAGGAACGATGCGGAGTCGCCCTTGCCCACGATCATCGCGTCAACACCGATCTCGTTGTAGAGACCGTTGTTGTTCTGGTCGATGAGCATGATCGCGACACCGTTCAACTTGCCGCGCATGACGCCCGACGTCGCGAACTGGTAGGCCTTGTCCTTCGCCTGGAACCGCACGGCGTACTGCATCGTCTCGCCGGCCTTGTCCTTGGCTCGAAGCACGAGGTAGCCCTTGGCTCCCTTGACCGTCTTGTCCGTGCGACCGTCACCATCGGTGTCGACCGCCAGGGCGAGAGCCAGTCCGTCCATGTGGGCTTCGAAGCTGTCACCGTTCTGGTGGGCGATCGGGATGCCACTCTTGACGTCGGACCACGTCTCGTTGGGGAGATTGAACGACCATTTCTTCAAGGCCTTGTAGCTCAGCTCCGCGGTCAACTCCGACGGCTCTTGAGCCGCCAGACCTGCCGAGAGGCCGAGAACACCGAGACCGAGAAGGGTCGATTGCGCAACACGCATCCGTTCCTCCGGGTGATGGAAATGTCGCCCGGCGCGATCGCACCGGGGCCAGGCCGTGTTGTACCACACTTCCCGGCATCTTGGGAGTTTTCGTCGATTCGTGGCGCGGACTGGACCCCGGCCGACGGTCCGACCGTAAGTTCGCTGGGACTCGTTACTTGAGCGAGATATCGAGTTCCGCCGAGGCGTGGGCCGAGATAGGCTCGGATCCACCATGCGGATCGCGCTCGTCAGCCAGATCGCCCCACCCCAACCTGCGATTGCGGCGCATCGAGTATTGCGGATGACGCGCGCGCTGCTCCTGGCGAATCACGAGGTCCACTGGGTGACCCTCGACGCGGCGAGGCTCACGAGTTCGGACGACACCCTCGCGGCGTGGATCCCCGCCGAGGTCCGCGTCCACGGACTCGGTGGACCGACGCTCTACTCGCTACCCGCCGCGCCGAACTTCTTCGCGAAGATCCTGCGTTCGCTCGCCTTCGAACTCCCCAAGCGATTCGCCACGCTGGACGGCCACTTCGAATGGACGGCGCGTCTCGAGCGCAAGCTGGTCCCCATCGTCCGCGATCACGAGATCGACGCGGTCCTGGTGTGCTGCGGCCCCCACGGACAGATCTTACCCCTGCGCCGACTCCGCAAGGCGCTGCCGCGCGTCCGAGTGTTCGTCGACTACCGCGATCTGCTGAGTGGCAACCCGTGGAACGAGCGCGCGAATCCACGGCTCAACGAGCGAGTGCGAGAACGAGAGCGTCGTGCGCTCGGATATGCCGACGTCCTGTTCCTCAACACCCAGGTAGCGCGGGAGCGATTCGAGACCGTCATGGGGAACATCGACGGCCTCGAGCTCGACGTGATGCGCAACGCGGCCGACTACGAACTCGCCGACTCGATCCTCGCCGCCGAGTCACCCCTCGACTTCGGTCCCGGGTTCCATCTGGGCTTCTTCGGCACACTGTTCCCACAGCGCCGGCTGCTCGAAGTCCTGTTGGCGATGCGAGAGCTCGACGACGCGCGACTTCGGCAAACGACGCTCCACTGCTTCATCGATCGCCGTCAATCGCCGGAGATCCTGGCCGCCGACCTGGCACAGGTCGGCAGCCGTGTCGCCGACCGCGTCGTCCACCGAGAGTTCGTTCCCTACGCCGACGCATTGCGGTCGATGCGCGCCATGCACGGGCTCGTGCTCGTCAACAGCCCGGACTCACGCGACTCCGTCTTCGTGCCTGGCAAACTCTACGACTACCTCATGGCGCGCCGACCGGTCCTGTTCGTCGGATCGCCAGGGGATGCGTCCCACATCGTGGAGCGATGCGGCGGCTGCGCCTTCGAGTACGGGAGCGCGCGACAGATCGCGGCAACCCTGACGGAGTGGATCGATGCACCCGCACCCCGGCTGGTCGATCCGGTCGAGGAGTTCGACCCGCAGCACACGTTCGCCCCGCTGCTGGATCGACTAGCCTGACGCCGATCCGCTTCGCTCGAGCACGTCGACGATCCGATCCGCCGTCCGACCGTCCCACAGCTCGGGAATCGTGCCGAGGCCTACGCCTCGTTCGATTCCCGCCCGCGCCGCCGCGAGGATTCGACCGGGATCCGTGCCGACGATCGTGTTGGTCCCCACGTCGACCGTGATCGGCCGCTCGGTGTTCTCCCGCGTCGTCACACAGGGGATCTTCAGGTACGTCGTCTCCTCCTGAAGCCCCCCCGAATCCGTGACGACCAATGCGCTCCGCGAGACGAGGCGCAGGAAGTCGAGGTAACCGAGCGGCTCGACGCGAAGGATCGAACTCGACTTCATCAGGGCCACGAGACCGGGGTCCGACTCGAGCTTGGAGACCGTGCGCGGATGGCACGGAAACACGATCGGCAAGGTGTTCGACACCTCGGCCACGGCGCCGAGGATCCCGCGCAGGACCTCGGGATCGTCGACGTTCGACGGGCGGTGCAGCGTCATCACTCCGAACTTCCCCGGTTCGACGCCTACCCGTTCACACGCGTCGGACTCTCCCGCACGCTCGAGATGCGCGACGAGCGAGTCGATCATGATGTTGCCGACGAAGTGGATCTTCGCCGCATCGATGCCCTCGGCGAGCAGATTCGCGTCCCCGTCACGCGACGGCGTGAACAGCAGATCGGAGATCGAGTCCGTGACGATCCGATTGATCTCCTCCGGCATTCGACGGTCTCGGCTGCGCAGACCGGCTTCGACGTGGGCGACCGGGATCCAGAGCTTGGTCGCGGTGAGCGAGCAAGCCACGGTCGAGTTCACATCGCCGAGGACGACGACGACATCGGGCTTGCGCGCCAGGAAGACCTTCTCCGTCTCGATCATGACGCGCGCGGTCTGTTCCGCGTGACTACCGGACCCGACTCCGAGGTACTCGTCGGGCTCCGGCATGCGCAAGTCGTCGAAGAACACCTTCGACATGTTCGCGTCGTAGTGCTGACCCGTGTGGATCAGCGGAGCATCATGGCCTCGCTCGCGCAGCCGGTGCACGAGTGGAGCGGCCTTCATGAAGTTCGGCCGCGCGCCGACGACGGTCAGGATTCTCACGACCAGGATCGAAGCCCCGGCTTCCCCACATGCAAGGGGAAAGCCGGGCTAGGTCGCCGCGTCGCGGCCGGGTCGGCTCAGAAGTTGCCGAGCTGGAATCGCAGCCCCTTCGTCGCGCTGATCGGTAGCGGGAAGCCGAGACCGACGTCCTGTTGCATCGCTTGGGCCCAGAGTTGCCCGCCGAGCAGCGACGGGTTGCTCGGCAACGGCACCGCGGTTCCACCTTCCCCACTCGCGTTGGTCGACGGGCTGAGTCCCGCGAAGATGTTGCGTGGCACCCACAGGGTCAGGCCCGGCGGGACCGCACCCGGCAACGCCGCGGAGATGTCCAGGCCGGTGCCCGGCGTGTTGATGCCGATCAACTGGAAGTAGCTCGTCGACGGGAGCAGCCCGGAGGTCGCGAAGCCGAAGGCGGCGTTCCCGAGGATCGGCAGCCCGGTGAGTTCCAGCCGCGGCGTGCCCGCCGTGCCGTCCGTGGCCTGTCCGTGGCAGTCCGACGCGAACGACGGGCTGCTGACGACGAGCGAGTCGATGTAGAGCGGCGACACACCTCGTCCGATGCCGGTGCCGGTGTTGCCGACCTTCCGGTAGCCACCGTAGACCCCGCCGAATCCGCCTTCGCCCGTCAGGGCGCCGGACAACAGCGTCCCGTCTTGGGCGCCGTAGGTTCCGCCGATCCGGAGTTCGATGAAGTTCTGCGTCGCCTGCATGCGGACCCGGGTCCAACCGGACGGCGCAGGCATCGAACCGAGCACGTTGACGATCGAGCCATCGCCGTAGTCGACCAACGAGATCGTCGCGGAAGTGTCGTCGACGACGTAGCTCAGGCCAGCGCCCGTGATGTCGGAGAGATCACTGAAAGCCCCCGTCCAGATCGGGCTCGGCAGGTTGAAGAAGTAGGCCGCCGTCCCGTGGAATCCGAGGTGCCAGTACTCGGCGGCGCCGAAGTCGGTCGGAGCCGTCTCGAAGTAGACGAAACACTCGAGCGTGTACGACGAGTTGGGCAGAGTCTCGACCCAGAAGCTCCCGCCGATGCTGTCGCCCGTCGCGACACATCCGAGCTGGGCGATGAGGTCGGTGTTGGGATCGGTCGGAGCTCCCACCGCGTCGAACGGTGACGCCGGAATCCCCGCGGTCGCGTAGTCGACGACGCTCGGGTGCTCGCACGAGCCGTACCAGTTCGGCATCTGATCGCCTGCCGCCAGACCGTGGATCAACACTTCCGCGTCGAGCAGGTAGCTCGACTGGATGATGTCGAAGGTCGGGTTGTTGGTCGCGCCGGGCGTCGGCAATGCCATCCGGAAGTCGTAGCCGTTGTTGTTCGTGTCGTAGCCATCGGTGATCCGGGAGAACGCCTGGAACACGAGCGAACCCTGCGCGTACCCGAACGCTCGCTGCTCGCCGCGAATGCCCGCACCCTCGATCTGCTCGGGATTCGGTACGAAGTCCATCGCGGCGGTCTCGTAGGCGACCGCATCCATGACGGCGCCGCCCGAATCGCGCAGGATCAGCGAGTCGCTGTTGGCCGAGTTCTCGATCGAACCACTGAACAGCAGATCTGCCGCAAGCAGAACAGGCGACGTCGTCAGCTGATTCGCGATCAGGAAATAGCCCCCGGCGGGGATCGAGCTGCCGCCTGGGATCGTGATGTCCGTGTTGTTCGAGTTGGGGAACGCAGCGTCCTCGGCGTCGATGACCCAGTTGCTGAGATCCACCGGGGTCGCCCCGGCGTTGTACAACTCGATGTACTCGTCGTTGTCCGACCCGCCCATGTCGTAGACGAACTCGTTGATCGTGACTTGGGCGAACGCGAACGATGAGAGAAGGGCTCCGACGAGCGTCGCGGCGAGCATCCTCGGGAACATCCGAACTCCTGAAGGCAGATTGTGGTGTGGGGACCGGTGCGGCCGAGACGCGCTGGCCGGGAACGACCATTGCACTCGGTCGCTGCGCCTTTCGGCAACCGTCAGACGGCAATGGGGACGAGAACGCGTACTTTCGCCGGGATTCGCCCGCGGCGATACGCTGCAACGGATTCGGGTCCGATCACGCGACGCGGGGCATCAACCCACGCGCCACGTCTCGTTCCCGGTCAGGAGCTGCTGGAGCGTCTGCGTGGAGTGCTCCTTCGCGGTCGCGATCTGACCGAGCACACCGGCCTCGAACCCCGCTCGCGGTACCGAGCGGAACACGCCGATCGGCACCGGCATCTCCGCCTCGGACATCCGCGCGAGCGCGGTCGCGAGCGAGGGATTCGAGCATGACTCGTTCCAGACCATCGCATCCGCCACGTCGTCGACGATTTGCGGCTGCATGCTCTCGTCCAGTCGGATGCCGCGCTGCGCCCCTTCCGGACCGAACACGACCGGCTCACCGTCGTGCAGCCGGACGACCCGCGCGTCGCGCACCTGCTTGTCGGTGAAGCTCTTGAACGCGCCGTCGTTGAAGATGTTGCAGTTCTGGTAGATCTCGAGCAGCCCGGTGCCCTCGCATCGATCCAGTCGCTCGATCATCTCGACGAGATGATCGGCGAACACGTCCACCGACCGCGCGACGAACGACGCCCCGGCGCCGAGCGCGAGCGCGATCGGCGAGAACGGCTCCTCGATCGAGCCGAGCGGAGTCGACTTGGTTCGCTTGCCACGTTCCGACGTCGGCGAGTACTGCCCCTTCGTCAACCCGTAGATCCGGTTGTTGAACAACAGGATCTTCAGTCCGACGTTGCGGCGCAATACGTGGATCAGGTGATTGCCGCCGATCGAGAGTCCGTCACCATCACCGGTCACGACCCACACGTCGAGTTCCGGGTTCGCCAGCTTCACGCCGGTCGCGATCGCAGGGGCACGCCCGTGGATCGTGTGGAAGCCGTACGTGTCCATGTAGTACGGGAAACGACTCGAACAGCCGATCCCCGAGATCACGACGGTCTCGTGTCGCTTCTTGCCGAGATCGGCGAACGCCGACTGCACCGCGTTCAGGATGCCGTAGTCACCGCATCCCGGGCACCAACGGACGTCCTGGTCGCTCTTGAAGTCCTTCTTGGTCAGTCCAGTCGAAGTCATCGATCACCCTCCAGCACTTGCATCACGCGTTCGACGAGTTCCTCACTCGAGAACGGTTGGCCCTGCACCTTCGTGTGCGGGATCGCGTCGACGAGGTACTTCGCACGCACCAGCATCGCGAGTTGACCCCCGTTCAGTTCCGGGATCAGGACCTTGCCGAATCTCTTCAGCACGTCGCCGAGATCCTTGGGGAACGGGTTGAGATGCCGGAGGCAGACCGCGCTCACCGCGTGCCCGTCCTTCCGCAATCGCGTGACCGCCGCCGTGATCGCACCGGCGGTCCCGCCCCACCCGAGCACCAGCACGTCGCCGGCGTCGCCACCGATCGGCTCGATCGGTGGGATGTAGTCCGCGATACGCTCGATCTTCTCCGCGCGCACGCGCGTCATCCGCTCGTGGTTCTTGGCGTCGTAGCTGATGTCGCCGTACGGCTCGGACTTCTCGAGCCCCCCGATCCGGTGGCGTCCACCCTCGGTACCGGGGATCGCCCAGGCCCGCGCGAGCGTCTTCGGGTCCCGCGCATACGGTTCGAACCGCTGCCCCTCGGGAGCTCCCGGCGCGAACTTGATCTGGATCTCGGGGAGCGACTCCGTGTCCGGGATTCGCCAGGGCTCCGCGCCGTTCGCGACATATCCGTCGGACAACAGGATCACCGGCACCATGTGCCGAATCGCGATCTGGACGGCCTCGTAGGCGGCCTCGAACGCGTCGGACGGCGTCCGCGCGCACAGGATCGCGACCGGACACTCGCCGTTGCGTCCGAACATCGCCTGGAGCAGGTCGGCTTGCTCGGTCTTCGTCGGCATGCCGGTACTCGGACCGGCACGCTGGACGTTGACGATCACGAGCGGAAGCTCGGTCATGACGGCGAGACCGATGGCCTCGGACTTCAGCGCGAGTCCGGGACCACTCGTCGAGGTCACCGCGATCTTGCCGGCGTAGGCGGCACCGATCGATGCACAGACGGCGGCGATCTCGTCCTCGGCCTGGAA
>JAGQQZ010000497.1 GCA_020425915.1 Planctomycetota bacterium
ACGTGATACTGAAGCTGACCGAAGACATCGACCAGGGCCTCCAGGGCACCCAGATCGGTCGAATCCCGGTCGAGCACTGCGCGGTACATCGCGGCCGCGGACTGCAGATGGCGGTTGCCGGGTTCGGGCACGTGCGCCCGGGAGTCGGCGAGCGCCCGCAGCACCTCGAGGTCGTTGCGGTCCCGGGTGACGGCGTAGCTCAGCAGCGGCATGGCGGTCTCGTAGTCGCGCTCAACGTACGCGGCAAGACCGTCCGCGCGCGACCGCTCCGCGAGGCGGTTGCGATAGACTTCGCGCGCGCCGTACACCGCAGCGCCGGCGATGCCGACGGTCACGAAAGCGAGAAGGATGATTCCAAGGCGACGCCGGCCGCGTCGGGTCCAGACCATCGTCATCTACTCCTTGAACAACACGGACCAGAAGGTGCGACAGAGAATCCGCAGGTCCATCCCCAGACTCGCCTGCTCGACGTACTGGACGTCGTAGTGAATCCACTCCTGGAAGTCGGTCCCGGCCTGACGCGTGCGCTCCAGCTGCCACAAACCGGTGATCCCCGGACGAACACTCAGACGGATCTCCCGCCAGGCCGGACAGATCTGGTTCTCGGCATCGGGACTCGGTCGCGGACCGACGAGACTCATGTCGCCCACGAACACGTTCCACAACTGCGGCAACTCGTCGAGATGAAACCGGCGCAGCAGACGCCCGACCCGCGTCACGCGCGGATCGTCGGGGATGTAGAACTGCGGCCCGTCGCATCGGTTGTCCGCGATGAGCTGCTGCTTGATCTGCTCCGCATTCCGATGCATCGTGCGGAACTTCCAGCAGTGGAAGTCCCGTCCGCCCCGCGTCTGACGCACATGCCCGAACAGCAGCGGCCAGCCGTCGTCGAGCAGCACGAGCAGCGCGATGGCGAGGATGAGCGGCGCGAGGACCAGGAGGAGGAATCCGCTCATCGCAATGTCGAGCAGTCGCTTCGTGCGCAGGTACGCCTCGTTGCTCCGAGGCGCCGAGCGCGGCTCGCCAGGAACAGGGTCAACGGGCTCGACTTCGCGGATTGACCGAATACGCACTGATGCCGCCGACACCGCATCACTCGCCACATCGCCATGCCACGCAGGTCCGATCAGGAGCGACGGCTCAGGATCCTCGTCGCACGCAAGGGCTCCGATCCAGGCCGGACCCAAGCAGCGGTCGCGCAGGCGCTCCGCGTCGGCGGCCAGGCACCATACGCGCGGATCCGCCTCAACGATCCCGTCGATGACGACATCGGGGCGCGGCCAGGTCTCGACGAGCGCTTCGACGAGCCTCGCCTCGTCGGTCACATCGCCGGCCGCGGCACACCAGCCCGGGCAGTGCCAGACGTCGATGTTCGAGTGCCCCACGCGATCGCGCAACCGCTTCCAGGTCGTCCGGCGGTCGAGCCCGGCCGCCCATTCGCGCGCGACGCGCCAATGGCGCGTAAGCAGAATGCGGTATGAACTCCGCGTCCGCGCCCAGTACTCGCGGTCGACGCCGAGGACGCGGCCACGCGCGTCGGCGCGCACCCGCTCCCGATACGTTCCTTCTTCGTGATCGACCACCCGCAGGCGGGTGAGTGCTGCCGAACGCCAGGCCAGCCGATCGGTCATGGCGCGAAGTTCGAACAGCACGAGCTGGCCGGGCTCCAGGAGCATGAACAGTTCCGTGCCTCGCGCCGGCGCGGCGGCGCAGCCGCGGCGGACGCACTGCACGCCCTTCGATCGCCAGTGAGCCTCGTGCAGCGTGCTCGCATCGAGGCCCCAGATACGAACCGGCTCGACTCGCGGGTCGGTGATCTTGACGGGCATGTCGGCCATGACGGTCATGAATCGGCCCCCGGCGTCGAATCGAGATCTCGTAGCGATCGCGTCTCGATCGTGCAGACGACCGACGACTGGCGTCCGTTCACCGGGCCCATGGCGACGGGCAGCGTGGACGGTGTGGCCGCTCGACGTCCCTTCCCGCTCGCACCAGACGATCCACTCACGTACCGCGCGCAGTCCTCCGGCGCGGCGCGATTCAGGACGACGCCGAAGCATGGCGTGCTCGTGATGCGCAATTCGTCGATGCAAGAATCCAAGCGGTTGCGCGAGCGGCCGCGACGCACGACGAACACGACGCCGTCCGCCGCCGCACACAGCGGCAGAACCTCCACGCCGCCCACGAACGGCCCGGTGTCGATGAGGATGATGTCGAACTGTGCGCGCAGCTCGGTCGCGAGCATCTCGAAGTCGTCGACGCGAATCTGCTCCGGACCGAACGACTCCAGGCGACCGGCGGCGAGAACGGTCAGGTTGCCCGCGGAGAGCGGACGCACCTCGTCATCGAGCCACTTCCGACTCAGGACCTCGCGGAGTCCGGCGGACTCCAGCGTCCCCGTCCGGCGGCTGAGGCTGCGGCCGACGAAGTCCGCGTCGACGAGCAGCGTCCGATGTCCCGCGGCCGCGAAGGACCATCCCAACAGCATGGTCAGATTCGTCTTGCCGTCCTCGGCGAACGCGCTGCACACGGCGATGACGGTGCTGCTCTCGCGATTCCGGACGGCTTCCAGCCGATTGCGGATCTGATGCACGCACTGGGCCGCGGCATCACGGTCGTCGTCGAATTCCGAGGTCATCTTCAGATGCGGCAGGATGCCCAGGAGGCGATACGCATGAGCCGGCGAGTCGAGCTGGGAGACCGAGAACGCGCGGCGGTCGATCATCCCCCAGAGGAAGAAGAATCCCAGACTGAGACCGAAGCCGCCGAAGACGCCCGCGACCATCATCTGCCGACGTTTGTCGCGCGAAGGCAGCAGCGGTCGCATGCCCTCGTGGATCTTGATCTGTCCGCTGAAGGTGAGATCCGGCGGAACGTCGAGTGCCTTGATGCGATCGTCGACGATCCGGATATCGCGGGTGAGATCATCGACACGCTGCTGGAACTCGGACAACGTCGCCCGCATCGTGTAGTACTTGTCGAGCTGGGCCTGTTGTCGGACCTGGACCGCGCGGAGGCGCCCGAGCCGCTGCTCACGCTCCGTCCGCATGAACGCTCCGTCCGCCTCCGGACGAATCCGCCCGCCGTTCGCGACCCACTGCCCGCGCGCGGCCTGCATGCGTTCGTCGAGTTCATCCAGCAGCGTCTGCTCGATCTCCCGGTCCTCGACGCGCACCGGATGATTCGGGTCACGGAACTTCCGGACGTGCGCCTCGATGGTCGCTCGAGTCGCGATCAGTTGCTGCTCCAACCTCGTGATGTCCGGATCGATCATGAGAAGGTCCGATCGGGTCGGTTCCGGAATCACCCGGGATCCGGCGGGCGCGTTCGTGG
>JAGQQZ010000498.1 GCA_020425915.1 Planctomycetota bacterium
AGACCGTACGATCGACCTATCGGGTTCCGCGAAGCAACCGATCACCCTATCATCCGCCGGCCCCCCCATCCTGTCTCTTCTCTTCCCACCGAAGCTCTCCTCAATGCGAAGACTTCCTCTCCTGCTGCTCGTACCGGCGCTCACGGCTCCGGTCGCGGCGCAATGTCTCGACGCCGACACCGGCAGCGTCATCAGCACGGCCGACGACGACATCGTCAACATCAACCTCGGTCACTCGTTCACGATGCCCGATGGCTCCTCGGTCACGAGCCTCGACGTCGATACCAACGGCCGGGTCACACACGTCGGCGCCAGCGGCGGCACGAACTGGACCGAGAACAACACCCAATTCCTGGGCGCCGCGCACATCGCGCCGCTCTGGACCGACATCAGCCCGAACCTGGGCACGGGGTTGTTCTTCTACACCGACGCGAACAAGTCGGTGCTGACCTGGTTGGACGTGCAGTACTACGGCGGGAGCGCGACGTTCACCGTCCAGCTGATCATGCGCGCGGACAACACGTTCACGATCATCCACGACCAACGCGTGCCGACCGACTCCGCGATCGTCGGTAGCTCGAACGGCTCCGGTGCGGGCGGGCAGACCGATCTGTCCACGCTGATCGGCGGCTCGACCAACTTCGGCACGAACACGGTCTGGGAAGACCTCGCGGTCACCGACCTCGCCGACACCAAGCTCGACTACACCGCGGGCTACACCGTCGCCGGGACCGACTGCATGTCGCCCCCGCTCCCGACCCCGGACGTCCCTGCCGAGGGTGACACGAATCTTCCGGCCGCGACCCCGTCGTCGCTGGCGTTCGTCACCGGTCTCGACATCGAGGGCAACTTCACGGGCTCGTCGCTGCAGATCGACGCCGATATCAGTCGCACGGCGTTCTCGATGACGACGACGGCCTGCAACCCGGGCTCGGTCATCGGAACCTGGCTGCCGGCGCCGAACATCAACCACCCGTTCATCTGCCAGAACTACACGCGACTCGCGGACAAGCTGTCGACGACGGGTGAGACGGTCCAGCGCCTCGAGCAGGTCTGCGACTGGGCTTGGCTGAAGCACTCGTTCGGTTCGACCAACTCGGACGGTTGCGGTGGCGGCTGTGTCCCGGCCGGCTTCAACGAACTCGGCCTCAACTGCTCCGACACCTACGGCGCGAGCCTGAACGCGAGCCGCAACAACTCGGGCCCGCCCTGGGAGATCAACCCGTTCATGGGCGACTGGGGCCCGGCCGGATCCCACTGGGACCGCGGCTTCCCCGATCCGATGAACGGCTCGAGCATCGACAGCGCGCAGAACGCGGTCGTCGCGCCGGACAACGTCGTGTTCCGCTCCGCGATCATCGACAACACCGATCTGGGCACGTCGGGCGCGACCTACTTCGGCATGTGCTACTACATCCACCGGTGGGAGCCGGAGGAGAACCGCGACAACAACATGTCGCACCGCACGGTCGACCTCGATCCGGGTAGCGGAACCTACGGCGTCGCGACCAACGACCTGGCCTACGGCTCGGTCCTCAACCGCTGGCCCGGCGCGCGCGTCGAGTCCGCGGCGAACCTCGACGGCTCGAGCGTCGCTCGCGATGGCCGCTTCTACGTCGCGTCGTCGGTGACCGCGCTCAACGACGGTTGGTACCGCTACGAGTACGCGGTGCACAACCGCGACAACCACGGCCGCAACGGTCAGTTCCGCGTCCCGATCGCCGACACGGCGAGCGTGCGCGACATGGGCACGCACCGCGTTCGCGTCGACGACAGCGGCGCCGCGGCGGACTGGACGTCGAACCACGACACCGTCAACGACGAGGTCGTGTTCACGGCGCCGGGCGTGGCCATGGGCGACCCGATCGTCGCGCGCTACGCGCAGCCGTGGAACACAGTCTTCAACTTCTGGTTCGAGACCAACGCCGCGCCGGAAGACGGCTCGGTCGAGATCATGCAGGCCGTCCCGCAGGTCAACGCCGCGGGCTCGGTCCTGGTCGCGGCCGACGTGCCGACCTGCCTCCCGCTGATCGAGAACATCGCCGCCGGTTGCGGCGTGATCACGATGAACGTGACCGGGCAGCTCAACTACACCGATCTGACGTTCTCGATCACCGGGATCGACCCGTCGTCGCTCGCGGCCGGCATCCTGATCGGTGTCGACCTGACCGCGACGCAGTTCGACCTCGGCACGGCCGGGTTCGGCCCGAACGGCTGCTACTTCAGCACTCCGCTGATCGCTTCGCTCGGTGCGGGCATCGTCGGCAGCACGGCCTCGCTGTCGCTGATGACCAGCGGCGCCAACCTGCCCGACCTGATCGTGCAGGGTGCGGTGCTGCGTGTCGGCGGCCCGGTCGTCGACTCGGCAGACGTGTCGGACATCTTCCTGATCCGCTGCCAGAACTGACGCGTTGATTTGCGACGAAGCGCGCGGGCACGCCGAGTGCCCGCGCGCTTTCGTGTACTCACTTGCCGTGACGGATCGCGTCCTCGCCGAAACGGTCGCGGATCGCATCCATCGCGCGCAGCACGTCGGCGCTCTTCGACTCGGTCGGCGCTTCGAACAACCCGCCCTGCGCCGGCTCGACCTCGTCGGTGAGCCCGGCCACGCCGACTCCGAGCAAGCGGACCGGTCGGCCGCCATGCGCCGCGTCGAACAGGCCGACGACCGCTCGATAGATCGCCAGGTCGTCATCGGACGCCACGTCGAGCGAGATCTGCCGGGAGATCGTCCGGAACGGCGGGAAGCGCAGCTTGAGCTTGACGACGCGGCCGCGCAGCCGCGCTCGCCGCAAGCGACGACCGACGCGCTCGC
>JAGQQZ010000499.1 GCA_020425915.1 Planctomycetota bacterium
CGTCCCGGGCGACGTGCGCGCGCAGACCGAACGCGTCATGCAGAACCTCGCTGCCGTCCTCGAGGCGGCCGGTTCGGACTTCGGCCACGTGTTGCGGACGACGATCTTCCTCACGTCGATGGACGACTTCGCGGCCGTGAACGAGGTCTACGCGCGCCGATTCGGTGACCACCGCCCGGCGCGGGCGTGCGTCGCGGTCCGGCAACTCCCGAAGGGCGTCGACGTGGAGATCGACTGCATTGCCGCGGTCCGCGGCTGACCTGCCGGGCCGCCGCGTCGTCGTCACCGCGTTCACGTTGCTGGTCGTGGTGTTGCCGGCGCTGGTCTGCGGTGTCGGGATCGACGCGAAGGTGACGCCGGCCGAAGTGGCGCGCGTCGCGGCGGCGGCGAGCGATCCGGACGGTGAGTCGCTCGGTCCGACGGCGCTGTTCTACACCGCGATCGTCGATGCGCCGATCGGCGATCCGACGACCGAGATCCCGCGCGCGCGGCTCGCGACCGTGCTCGGCGTCGCCGTGCTGTCCGGTGTCCTGTACCTCGTGCTAGCGTTCGTGGGTTCGCGGGCCCTCGGCATCCTGGCCTGCGGGTTCTTCGCGTGCGCGCCCAGCGTCGCCGATGCGACGTTGCGGCCCGAAGTGCCGGCGGCGGTGTTCGGGATGCTCGCGCTCCTGGTGCTGGCCGGGTTGCCGACCCAGTTGCGGCATCGCCGGCGGCGTTCGCTGTTCGGCAACGTCGCGGTCGTGCTCGGCTCCGCGATCTGCTCGGGTGCGGCGCTCGGGTTGTCGATCGCGTCGTTGCCGGGCTACGCCGCCTATCTCCTGTTCCCGGGGGGCTGCGCGATGCTGGCCGTGGTGTTCGCGCTGGTTCGCTTCGTCGGTTTCATGCGTCGTCAGCTCCCGGCGCTCGGACCGTTCTGGGGTTTCACCCGCCGTACCGCACCGTGGTTGGCGTGTGCGGTCGCGGCGCTCGCGTGCTCGTTCTGGTTGCTCGACCGGGTCGCGAACCCGGAGCCGCCGACGATCACCGGGCATGGCATCTGGCCGGACTCGCCGTGGCTCGCGGTCCCGCTCGGCGTCTGCGTTGCGATCGGTGCCGTGGTCTGGTCGGTCCGCGTCGGACTCCGACTCGGTCGCAGCCGTCGGGTGGAGCCCGACACGGTGTTGTTCGTCTTCGTCGCGACGGTGTGGATCTGGCGCGTCAAGCTGCCGACTGGTGCCGACGCGCTACCGACCGCGCCGGCCTTCGCGATCCCGGCCGCGATCGGCGCGCGCGCGATGCTGGAGCAACTGGTCGGTCGGTTGCGCGCTACTTCGCGCCGAGGGTTCGCTCGATGAACTCGCGAGTGTGGTCGACTTCCTCGGCGTCGTCGACGTAGAGCCGCAGGCCGGCGATCTTCCCGTCGCGGTCGACGAGGAACAGGTGGGGGACGAACTCGACGTTGAGCCGCCGGGCATGGTCGCCGTCGTAGCCCTTGCCGTCGAACAGGTCGCGCCAGGGGTGCGCGTTTCGTGCGAGGTAGTCGTCGACCGCCTTGCGATCCTCGTCGAGACACACGCCGAATACTTCGAAGCCGGCGTCGGCGTAGCGCTCGCGGAGTGAACGCAGCGCCTTCAACCCTTCGAGCGCGCGCTCCGATCGCGTCGACCAGAAGTAGACCGCGACGACCTTCCCGCGAAGATCGGCCGAGCGGAGCGGCTTGCCGTCCAAACCGGTCCCGACGAGGTCGACCGTGGGGTCGCCGAGCGAGAAGGCCATCGCGCGCAGGCGGTCTGCCGCGATCTTGCCGAACCGCGTTCCGGGGAACTCGGTGACGATCCGGTGCAGCGCCTTCTCGTAGTCGCCGTCGGCGCGGTCCTCGCGCTCGCGCACGGCCACCGCCTGCCACCACCGAACCTCGGCCTTCTGCTCGTCGTCGTCCGCGGAGCGCAGCGCGTCCTCGTAGAGCTGGTTGGCGCGTTCGGGCTCGACCATCCGAGTCATCAGGATCGTGCCTGCACGCATCCGCTGTTCGAACGTCTTCGCCTTCGCCAGCGCCGCATCGATCCATGCGATGCGATCGCTGGCGAGTCCGAGGCGCTCGGCGAGTTCGGCCGCGACGAAGGCGTCGTCCATCGTTGCCGACGCCGGCTTCAATGACTTCAACACGGTCCGCGCCGCGTCGGGCTCACCGAGCCGGAGGCGCATCGACGCGAGTTCGAGGCTCGCCTGCGCGTGGTCCGTGGCCCCCTCACTCGCCTTGACGTACTTCTCGAGCTGGCCCGCGAACCAGTTGGTGATCCGCGTGTGATCCTCGTAGGTCAGCATGCCGTCGGTCGCGGCCGCGGCCGCTTCTCGTCGCTTCGCGAACTCGGCCAGGAGTTCTTGGAACGACCCTTGTGCCACGGCGGTCGAGGACAGGAACGCGACGCAGAGCGTCAGCGGCCAAATGCATCGGGGTAGGAATCGCACGCCCGACATGCTGCATCGCCGCGCGCGGCGGTGCAAGTCAGGCGCGTTCGTTGGGTCCGAAAGAGCGCGGGTGTACCATGCCGCCGTGACCGAACAGGTTTTCGCTGCGGACGGAGTCGTACGTCGAGAGGACGTCGCGTTCGAGCTGTCGGTGCCGGGATTCGAGATCGGCCCGGGCGGCGTGGTCGCCGTCGTCGGTTCGTCCGGGGCGGGGAAGTCGTCGTTGTTCACGGCTTGGTTCGGGTTGGGAGCCGGAGTCCGGTTCGAGGGCGAGCGCGCATGGTGTGGCGAGCCGTTCCCCGCGACGGGGTCGGAGGCGCATCGAGCGCTGTTGCGCGAGTCGGTGTGCATCGTTCCGCAAGATGCGCACGGGGCGTTCGATCCGTTGCAGCGTCTGGCGCCGCAGCTCGAGCGCGCCGTCGGTCGTTCGCGCGCCGATCGCGTCCGCGCCGCGTTCGTCGCGCTAGGACGCGAACCCGGTCTGCTCCGACGGTTCCCGCACGAGTTGTCCGGGGGGCAACTGCGGAGCGCGCTGTTGGCCGTCGCCCTCGCCCGCGAGGCAGCGCTCACGGTGGCCGACGAGCCGTCGGTCGGGCTCGATGGCGCGGCGGCGTCGCGGCTGGGGGACGAACTGTCGCGGGTCGCGTCCGAGGCGGGAGCGTTGCTCATCGCGACGCACGACCTCGACTTCGCGGGTCGGCTGGGTGCCACGTGTTGGAGCATCGCCGACGGCTCGCTCGTCCGTGGTCGAGGCGATGCGGTGGAATGGCCGCGGGTCGATGCGGCGCCCGCCGAGGGGCGAAGCTCGGCGATCCTCGAACTCGACGGGGTCGCGGTGGAACTCGGCGGCGAGTCGGTGCTGGAGTCCGTCGACTTCCGCGTCGCTTCCGGCGAGTCGGTGGCGATCCTCGGAGCATCGGGCGCGGGCAAGTCGACGCTGGCCCGCGTGATCGCGGGCCGGCTTTCGCCGGCCGTCGGACGGGTCGTGCGGCATTGTGGACTGCGCGACGTCCAGCTCGTCTCGCAGGACGCCGGCGGTTCTTTGACCCCGCACCGGACCGTGCGCGAACTCGTGTCCGAGGCCGCGGCGCCTGGCTTCGCTCTCGACGACGAGGCGGACGCGGTGCGGCTGCCGCGAGCGCTGCTCGACCGTCGCCCCGCGGAGCTGTCCGGCGGCGAACGTCGACGCGTCGCCCTCCTCCGCGCCCTGGCCGTGCGACCGAAGTGTCTCGTGCTCGACGAGCCGACTTCGGACCTGGACGGCGGGACGGCCGTCGACGTCGTCGCCTCGATCTTGGAGACTCGACGAAGGAGACCGATGACCATGATCTGGATCACGCATGACACGGGTCTGGCGCACGCCGTCGCGAACCGGGTCGTGACGCTCGGACGGAGGACGTCGTGATCGCCGAACTCTTGACCTTGGCGCTGTGCATGCCGCAAGCGGATCCGCAGCCGCCCGAATCCGTGCGGGATCAGGACCAACCGCAGCGGCTGGTCGTCGAACCGAAATCCGGAGTGGACTATCGCGTCGTTCCGGTCGATGGCTGTCAGGCGGTCGGTACGGTCGTCGGGGTTCGGGTCGGGTCGTGGCACGATCCGGCCGATCGTTGTGGGCTGGCAGCCGCCGTCGTGAGCTACC
>JAGQQZ010000500.1 GCA_020425915.1 Planctomycetota bacterium
AGGCCGACTTCGACGGCATCCCGTTCTGATCGGGATTGCGGCTGACGGCGAATCGTCGGTCGCAGCTGGCGGGGAACTCGGCGCGACACCGGTGCTTCGCGCCGCGGTCCGTCGCTGTCCCCGTCGGATCTCAAGTCCGACCCTGAACGGTTCCGAGAACGTCCCTGGGACGCCGCGGCTGGCGCCCGGGGTGCTGCCATGGAATACGGTCAGGTTAGAGACGAGCTCGTCGCTCGGTCGGAGGTCCGCTCGCTCGACGATCTCGAGCAGCGGGGCAAGCAGCGGGTCCAGGTCATCCGCGCCGATCACATCGCCGAGATGATCGAGAACGCCGCGGAGCGCGCGCGCCAGGAGGCGCTTGCGAACTCCTCCGGTGGAGAGCTCGAGCTCGCGGAGAAGGATCGCGAGATCGACGCGCTGCGCACCGAACTCGACGCGGCGCGCAGCCGGCTCGCGCACTTCGACGCGCTGTTCCCGAACGGTCCGACGGCTGCACCGCAGCCCGGTCCGGCGCCGCAGTCCGGCGCGGGCGACTCAGGCGCCCAGATCGCGTCGGTCGTCGACCAGCTGTCGAACAAGATGAACGAGCGGCTCGACCAGATGAGCAAGAAGCTCGGCATCAGCACCGCGGTGGACGCCGATCAGGTGAATCTCGACGCGCTGTTCAACCAGCACGACACGGCGCCGACGGAATCGAATCTCGATGACATGCAGGTCAAGAAGAAGACCGCTGGCGGCATCGCATCGAACTTGGAACGACTCAAGAAACTGAAGGGTAACGACTGAGCGAGAGCTCGGAGCTTCGAAGATGACGAACGAAGACTACAACGACGATCACGAGGACGTCGCGATCGACACGGGCTCGAACACCGAAGTCGCACTCGGCAAGGGCCTCGACCTCGGCACGGCGAACATCGCCGCGGCCGTGCAGAACGAAGACGGTGGCATCACGGTCAACGTCGAACGCAACGCGTTCCTCGAGATCGGTGGTGACGGTCACTCGAAGACCATGCTCACCAAGCTCAACGTGCCCTACGTCGTCCACAACGGTCGCATGATCGTGCTGGGCGAGAGCGCCTTCGAGTTGGCCAACGTGTTCGGCAAGGAGACCCGTCGTCCCATGTCGGACGGGTTGATCAGCCCGGACGAGGTCGATGCGCTGCCGATCATGAAGCTGATCATCAGCAAGGTGCTCGGCGAACCCGCGCAGCCCGGCGAGAACTGCTACTTCTCCGTGCCGGCCGAGTCGCTCGACATCGACAACAACATCGTCTACCACCAAGGCCTGTTCGAGGGCATGGTGAACAAGCTCGGCTACACCGGCAAGGCGATCAACGAGGCCCACGCCGTCGTGTTCGCGGAGCTCGCCGAGAACGACTTCACCGGCATCGGTCTGTCGTTCGGTGGTGGCATGGCGAACGCCTGTGTCGCCTACAAGTCGATCCCGTGCGTGCAATTCTCGGTGGCTCGCGGTGGTGACTGGATCGACAAGAACGTCGCCAACGTGCTGGGCATCCAGCGGAGCCGCGCGACCTTCATCAAGGAGTCGGGCGTCGACATCCGCGATCCGAAGAACCGCGAAGAGGAGGCCGTCGCGATCTACTACGCGAACCTCATCAACTACGTCCTGCAGAACATCAAGAGCCGGTTCGAGAGCGGCAGCAACATGCCGACGTTCAACGAGCCGATCGACATCGCCTGCGCCGGTGGCACGTCGCTGGTCGGTGGCTTCATCGAGGTGTTCCGCGACGAGTTCGCGAAGATCGACTTCCCGATCCCGGTCGGTCGCATCTTCCGCGCCGAGGACGCACTGACCTCGGTCGCGAAGGGTTGCCTGGTCGCCGCGGCGATCGGCGACTGAGACCCCGGCCACGGCCGATCCAAGGACCCCGCGTCGCGCCCGCGACCGGGGTTCTTTCGCGTACGGAGCGGCGCGTCCGCGTCAGTCCTCGGTGCCGGGCTTGAGGATCACGCCTCGCCCGGCCTTCGCGTTGACCTTGATCAACAGCGGTCGATCGAGCCGAATGAGACGCACGAACTCGGTCTCCTCGAGCGCGTCGAGACCTCGGAGCCACTCCCAGTCGAGCGTGCCCTGGCCTTGTTCGGGGTTGACCGTCAGGTAGCCGACGTTGCACGAAGTCAGGTTCTGGAAGAAGTGTGTGCCCTGCGACGGCATGACGCACACGTCCTGGAACCCCGCTTCGACGATCACGCGCACGCCCGCGATCTGGTCCCAGCTCACCGGGATACCGAGGCTCGGGTCCGACGATCCCCAGCGGCCGACGCCGATCAGGACGTAGGGTCGGGCCTCGTGCCGGAGGTTCGCGTCGAAACGCGCCACCTGGGCCGCAGCCTCGCGGCTCCGGAGTCGGTCGAAGGTGGCGCGGTCGACGACCACGAGGTCGAACACGTTGTCGATGCGACCGCTGCCGAGCACGCTCGTCGTCGAGCACACGACGGAGTCCGAGTCGATCGCACCGATCTCCACCTGCTCGTGCTCGCGAGACAGGGCGAGCGGCCGCAGCTGTAGGAAGCCGAACTGGGCCGGTCGGCCGCTCCGGGCGAGCGTGCCGGCGAACTCGATCTCGACCGGTCCGCCGGTGCCCCGCGCACATTCGTGCAGCAGGCGGTCGATGAGCTTGGCGAGCGGGAAGGCGTCGTGCTTGAGGATCTGGGCGAACGTCACGACCCGGGGGCCTTCGCGGGACACGCCGTCGACGATCGTCTCCGAGTCGGCGAGGTACGTGGATCCCATCCAGGTCAGCGTCCCATCGGCGTCGGCATCGCGCAGCTCGTAGCGCTTCGACTCGAACACGCCGTCCAGGTCCGGCTGCTGGGTCAGGTCGAGCGCGTAGAAAGCGCGCTGCGAGTTGCGCAGCATGTCCGGGACCGTCGACATCGCGACGATCTGCTTGGGATGCAGCGGATTGAAGCGGATGCAGGGCGCCCCTTCGACCACCGTGCGCCCCATCCCCAATGCGACCGCGACGACGCCGTCCTCGGCGCGTTGGCCGGGTTCGGGGTAGAAGTTGTAGGAGCGGGCGACGCCGGCGAAGTCGGGGTAGAAGCGAGTGCCGTGGTCGATGCCGACGAGCTGCTGCAGCATCACCGCCATCTTCTCTTCCTCGAGTCGATAGGACGTCATCGACAGGTACGACTTCGCGTGAGAGGAGAACGCCGAGGCGTAGACTTGCTTGATCGCGCGGACGAGCTGCTCGAGCCGGATCTCGTCGTCCGGGTGGTTGTTCGGCAGGATGCACGTCCGGTAGACCCCGGCGAACGGCTGCGACAGCGAGTCCTCCATGAGCCCCGAGGAGCGGACGGCGAGCGGGTAGTGCGCGGCGGCGAGGTACGCGCGCAGGTCCTCGACGATGTGGGGTGCAAGAGGGGCTTCGATGAAGCGGCGCGTGAGGTCCTTGTCGGAACGGCTGTCGAGCGCGAAGTCGCTCAGCGCCCAGTTCTCGTCGAGGAACGCGTCGAAAACGTCGGTCGCGAGCACGGCGCACGGCGGCACCTGGATCGCGACGCCCGGGAAGTCACGATCGATGTCCGCGTCGCGCAGGATCCGGTTGGCGAACGCGACGCCGCGTGCCTTCCCGCCGAGCGACCCCTTGCCGATCCGCGACATGCTGACCGAAGAGTCGAAGCTCTCGCGGTGGAACTCGGCGACGACCGTGCGACGCTTGTCGCGTCGCGACTCGTCGATCGCCTGCAACAGATCCGCGCGAAGGTGCTCGTCGCTGTCGAAGTCCTTGAGTTGGCGCGGCTGGAGCTTGTCGGCGAGCTCGAAGTCGCAGCGCGCCTTGAACCAGTTCGAGAAGTGCTGCCGCTGAGCGTGGTAGGCCACGCTCTCGGCCGGCACCGTCCGGAGCTTCTCCGCGAACGACTTGAGGTCGTGAGCGCGATCGATCTCGTGACCGTTCGCCATGCGGAAGATGAAGTCGCCGAATCCGAATCGTTCGACCAGGATCGCGCGCAATTGGTGGAGCAGGACCGGCGAACCCTTGAGCAGGAACGATGCCCCCAGCTCTTCCGCGGCGCGCTTGTTCGACGGGATGCTCGACTGCAACACGATCCGGAGGTCTGCACGACGCTCGAGCGCGGCCGTGCACAGGTCGAATCCGGCGGCCTTGTCGAGCTCGCCGTTGCGTGGGAACTCGAAGTCCGAGATCACGCCGAGCACCTCGTCGGCGTAGCGGTCGAAGTAGTTCCAGGCCTCCTCGTAGGTCGTCGCCAGCACCACCTTCGGTCGGCCGCGCATGCGCACCATCTTCTGCGAGAGGTTGAGGTCCTCGGACAGCAGTCGGTTGATGTGGCGGAACAGCTCCGAGTAGATGACCGGCAGGAACGAGGAATAGAACCGGATGTTGTCCTCGACCACGATGATCGCCGGCACGCCGTGCTCGCCGGTGTCGCAGGCGAGGTTGTGGCTGTCCTCGAGGTACTTGACCATCGCGACGAACAGCTTGACGTCGCCCTGCCACAGGAAGACGCGGTCCAGCACGCTCGCGTCCTCGTTGTTGAGGAAGTCGCGTAGCTCGTAGTTCGCGTAGGCCAGTCCGATCACCGGGATCGGATTCGGCATGGCGGCGACCTTGCGCGCGAAATCCGCCGCCCCGTTCGGCTGCATCTCGATGTTCGCGATCACCAGATCGAACGTCGGGTCCTCCGCCAGGACCTCGAGTGCGGCCTTCGCGTGCGGCACTCGCATGAGATCCGGGAAGTCGCTGAGGTTGAGCGCGATGAACTGGGTCAGCAGCGTCTCGTGGAGGTGCCCCTCCTCCGACATGATGAACGAGTCGTAGAGACTCGAGACCAGCATGATGCGCCGCACGCGGTAGCGCATGAGCTGGTGCATGCCGCGCATGCGGGGCCGCCGCGTGTTCGTCGGGCCGTGCATCGGGATGCACGATAGCGGGGGTCCAGGCTGGTGTCTCTGGTCGGGTCGGCGGGAGTTCCCTCGTTCGAGCCCGAGCGAGGGAACTCGACCAGTCCTACGCGCCGACCCTCACACGATCCCCTGATCGAGCATCGAGTCCGCGACCTTCAAGAAGCCGGCGATGTTCGCACCGTTCACGTAGTTCCCCGGCGTGCCGAACCGTTCCGCCGCCTCGACGCACGACGAGTGGATCTCCGCCATGATCATCTGCAGGCGGTTGTCCACCTCTTCACGCGTCCAGCTGTAGCGCATGCTGTTCTGCGCCATCTCGAGACCTGACACCGCGACGCCGCCGGCGTTGGCAGCCTTGCCCGGTCCGAACAAGATCCCGGCCTCGACGAACATCGCGACGCCGCTCGCCGTGGTCGGCATGTTGGCGCCTTCGCTGACGAGCGTGATGCCGTTCTCGAGCAGGTGGTGGGCGTCGTTGGAGTTGATCTCGTTCTGCGTCGCGCACGGGAAGGCACAATCCGCTTCGTGGTTCCACAGCGGGTGGTGGTCCGCGGCGCTGTCGGCGTCGGTGTAGACGACGCCCGGGTACTTCTCGGCGTACTCGCGGATGCGGCCGCGACGCACGTTCTTGAGGTCCATGACGAACTCGAGCTTCTCCTGGTCGATGCCCTTCTCGTCGAAGATGTAGCCGCTCGAATCGGACAGCGTCATCGGTGTCGCGCCGAGCTCGATGAGCTTCTCGACGGCGAACTGGGCGACGTTGCCGCTGCCCGACACGAGGCAGCGCTTGCCCTCGAGGACTTCGCCACGGGTCGCCAGCATCTCGCGCGCGAAGTAGACCGCGCCGTAGCCGGTCGCCTCGGGGCGGATCAACGAGCCGCCCCAGTTGCGTCCCTTGCCGGTGAGCACGCCGGTGAACTCGTTGGCCAGTCGCTTGTACTGCCCGAACAGGTAGCCGATCTCGCGACCGCCGACACCGATGTCGCCGGCTGGCACGTCGGTGTTGGGGCCGATGTGGCGATGCAGTTCCGTCATGAAGCTCTGGCAGAACCGCATGACCTCCTGATCGCTCTTGCCCTTGGGGTCGAAGTCCGAGCCACCCTTGCCGCCGCCCATCGGCAGCGTCGTCAACGAGTTCTTGAACACCTGCTCGAACGCGAGGAACTTCAAGATCCCGAGGTTGACCGACGGGTGGAATCGCAGCCCGCCCTTGTAGGGGCCGATCGCGCTGTTCATCTCGATGCGGAAGCCGCGGTTGACCTGCACGACGCCTTGGTCGTCGACCCACGGGACGCGGAACATCAACACCCGCTCGGGTTCGATGATCCGTTCGAGGATCTTCGCGCTGCGGTACTCGGGGTGCCGTTCGAACACGAGCTCGAGCGATTCCGCGACTTCATGGACGGCCTGGTGGAACTCGGGCTCGGCCGGGTTCTGGGCCTTGACGGCCTGCATGAGGTTGTCGACGTATTCGGTCATCCGATTCCGTTTCGTGGGATGGGGGAGCGGGACATTGCGAACGCTATCGGATTTGCGCGCCCGGTCGAGTCCCAGCTGCCCGGACTCGGCTCACCCGACGTGCCGGAGAAGCGACTCCGTCGGCCGATGCGCGGGGACTGCGCCGGACGGTGCCGTCAGGCGACGGATTCTTCTTCCGTCGGCGGCTTCTCGAGCAGCTCGAGGTCCTTGTATCGGTCGCGCGCATACTGGATCTCGAAGTCGCTGTTGAACAGCGCGACCGGCCGGCGCGAGTCGTCGAGCACGACCATCGGCAGCAGATCCAACAGCTGCTCGGTGACCCCGGCGAGCCAGCGGGCGCGGGTGAAGCCCTTGCGCTCGACCACGATCTCGACCGAGTACTCGTTCTCCAACCGGTGCTTGAAGACCTCGAGCTGCAGCTCGCCGACGGCGCCCAGGATCGGTTCGCGGGCGCCGATGCGGGGCCAGAACACCTGGACCACGCCCTCCTCTCCGAGTTGCGCCAGGCCCTTGTTGAAGCCCTTGCTCATCGACGGGTCCTTCGGTCGGACCTGTCCGAAGATCTCCGGTGCGAAGCGTGGGAAGTTGCGGACGCGGATCCGCGGGCCGGAGCTGACCACGTCGCCGACGCGGAACAAGCCGGGGTTGATCAGGCCGATGACGTCGCCGGGCCACGCCTCGTCGATCGTGACACGCTCCTGACCGAAGAACCGGTGGGGGTGCGACAGCCGGACCTCGCGTCCGAGTCGTAGGTGCTTCGACCCCATGCCGCGTTCGAACCGACCCGACGTCACGCGCAGGAACGCGATGCGGTCGCGGTGGTTCTTGTCCATGTTCGCCGCGACCTTGTAGACGAACCCGGAGAAGAACTCCTCGGTCGGGAGGATCTCACCGTCGACGGTCGGCAACGGGCCAGGGCACGGTGCGAGTTCGATGAAACGGCGCAGCAGGTTCTCGACGCCGAAGTTCGTCAACGCCGACGCGAAGAACATCGGCGACTGTTGCTGGGCGAGGAACTTCTCGATCGAGAACGGTTCGACGGCCTCGGACACCAGCGCGAGCTCCTCGAGCAGCGTGTCGTGGCGTTGGTCGCCGAGTCGTGCTCTGAGCTCCGGGTCCTCGGGCCCCTTGACCTGCACGCTGGCCTGCTTCGCGTTGTGTTCGGTTCGCCCGAACTCGTAGACCTGTCGGGTGTCGACTTCGTAGACCCCGAGGAAGTCGGGGCCCGAGCCGATCGGCCAGGTGCGCGGGACGACCGTGATGCCGAGCACCTTCTCGACCTCGTCCATGAGCGCGAACGGGTCCTGTGATGGCCGGTCCATCTTGTTGACGACGGTCACGATCGGGATGCCGCGATCACGGCAGACCTTGAACAGCTTGATCGTCTGCGGCTCGACGCCCTTCGCACCGTCGATCAGCATCAGCGCGGCGTCGGCCGCGACGAGCGTGCGGTACGTGTCCTCCGAGAAGTCCTGGTGACCCGGCGTGTCGAGCAGGTTGATGACGTGGTCCTGATACTCGAAGTGCAGCGCCGAACTCGTGATCGAGATGCCGCGCTTCTTCTCGAGTTCCATCCAGTCGGAGGTGGCGTGCGCGGACGAACCCTTGCCCTTGACCGATCCCGCCGACTGGATCGCGCCGCCGTACAGCAGGAGCTTCTCGGTCAGGGTCGTCTTGCCGGCGTCGGGGTGCGAGATGATCGCGAACGTCCGCCGCCGTGCGACTTCGTGGTCGAGGTCTTTGCCCATGGATGAAGCGGCGGATGGTAACGACTCACGGTCGGCTGACCAGCGGCCATCCTCGGGCTTCCGCCGCGGATGCTCGCTTCGACCGTCGCGATCGCCCAGAATCGTCGAACCGAACCCCGACTCCCCAGGCCCGGCATGTCCACGATCCGCTACACCACCGAATTCGCTGCATCCCCCGAAGCCGTGTTCCCGTTCCTCGAGGACAGCGACAAGGTCAAGCAGTGGATGATCGGCGTCCTCGAGGACCGTCCGACGAGCGAGCCGCCGACCCGCGTCGGCTCGACGTTCGAGATGGACATCAAGGAAGGCGGCAAGGTCGTGACCTACCAGGGTGAGGTCACGAAGTACGAGAAGAACCAACTCATGGCGGTTCGATTGGTCGGCGGTTGCGGGAAGACGCCGATGACGATGCACGCGGAGTACGCGCTCTCGCGCAAACCGGGCGGCGGGACCCGCCTCGACTACACGTGCACGGCGGAGATGCCGACTGGGTTCTTGTTCAAGCTGATGGCTCCGCTGTTCCGGATCTTCGGGCGCGTGATGGTCAAGAAGTTCATGAAGAACCTCCGGGGGCTGGTCGACGGGAACGCGATGGCGGCTGGGGCTTCGTAGGCGGTTCGGTTGCGATGCGCACGAAGGGGGCCTCACTCGGGCTCGCAACGACGGGAGGCGCCCTCCGTCACCGCTTCGC
>JAGQQZ010000501.1 GCA_020425915.1 Planctomycetota bacterium
ATCGGTTCGAGATCCCTGACGAGGTCGTTCAGGTCGACGCGAACCGGCTCGCTGATCCGCCGCTGCCCCAACGCCAACAACTTGTCGGTCAGCGCCGCCGCCCGCAGGCTCGCGTTCAGCGCGTCGAGGATCAGCTTGTGCTCGTCGGAATCCGGGGCGATGCGCAGCTTCAGCTGCTCACAGCACCCGACGATCACGGTCAGCATGTTGTTGAAGTCGTGCGCCACTCCGCCGGCGAGTCTTCCGACCGCGTCGAGTCGCTGCACCTGACTCAGTCGCTTCTCGGCCTGGACGATCTGCTCGAGCGCGCGCCGGCGCTCGCGCCCATCGCGGAACGCCATCACCGCTCCAAACGGTCGACCCTCGACGCTCAAGATCGGCGATGCGGAGTCCTCGATCGGCACCCAGTTGCCCGATCGATCGAACAGCAGCGCCGAGTCGTCGAGGTGCACGACTTGACGACGCGTGAGCGCCGAACGGATCGGATGCTCCAGCGGCTCACGCGTCGTCTCGTCGAACAGCGGCAAGACGTCGTCGACGCGACGCTCGACCGCGTCCTCGAACGCCCAACCACTGAGCTCCTCGGCGACGGAGTTCATGAACTCGACCCGGCCGTCGGAATCGGTCGCGATCACGCCGTCGCCGATGCTGGAGAGCGTGGCTTCGAACCGTGCTCGACTCTCCTGGAGTTCGCGCTCGGCGGTATGACGCTGCATCGCGGTCTCGATCGCCGCGATCAGTTCGCGCTCCTGGAACGGCTTGAGCACGTATCCGAACGGGCGAGTCGACTTCGCCCGGACGATCGTCGCGTTGTCGGAGTGCGCCGTCAGGAAGACGACGGGGATCCCGTGTCCACCGTAGATTCGATCCGCGGCCTCGATGCCGTCCTCGTCGCCCTTGAGGCGGATGTCCATGAGCACGAGGTCCGGCAGCAATTCGACGACGGCGGCGTACGCGTCCTGCGCCGTCGAGCGACTGCCGAGCACCTGGTAGCCGAGCCTCGACAGCCTCTCCTCGATCTCCGTCGCGATCAGGATCTCGTCTTCGACGATCAGGATGCGGGCCGTCGTCGTCAGGGAACTCATGGTTTGCTCACGAAATGGGTGATGGTTGGTCGGGCGTGAATGTCAACTGCGCTCGACTGCCGGACTCGCCCCGCGACAGTTCGAACGATCCGTCGAGCTGCCGAGCGAACGAGCGGACCAGGCGCAGGCCGAGCGAGTTCGTCTCCTCGATCTCGTCCGGGACACCGACGCCGTCGTCGAGGACCGTCAGGGTGCACCTCGAGTCGGGTGCCTGTTCGAGGCTCAACACGATCTCGCCACGCCGACCGTTCGGGAACGCATGGACCAGTGAGTTCGTGATCACCTCGTTGAGGATCAGGCCACACGGGATCGCGACGTCGAGCGTCAGGTGGACCGGAGCGAGACGCGTCTCGAGGCGAACCTCGGTGCCGCGACTCGTGTAGGTCTGCAGCAGCATCCGACACAGCTCTTCGGCGTACTCGGAGAACTCGATCGAGGCGAGCGATTCGGAGCGGTAGAGACTCTCGTGCACGAGCGCCATGCAGCGGACGCGCTCCTGGTTCTCCTGCAGGATCTTGATCGTGCCCTCGTCGTGGGTGTAGGTCGACTGGAGGTAGAACATGCTCGAGATCACCGCGAGGTTGTTCTTGACGCGATGGTGCACTTCCTTGAGGAGCGCCTCCTTCTCGTGCAACGCGTCCAGGACGCGTTCGGCCTGCTTGCGCTCGGTGATGTCGCGGATCGCGCTCGACACGAGCACACCTTCCTCGGTCTGCAACGGGCTCAGACTGATCTCGACGGGGAACTCGGAACCGTCACGGCGCAGCCCGAACAGTTCGAGGTTGCGACCCATCGGTCGGAATCCGGGCTGCCGGAAGTACGCACGCCGGTGCTCGGGATGGCGAGCCCGGTAGCGCTCGGGGATCAGCACCTCGATCGAGCGGCCGAGCAACTCGACACGCGCGTAGCCGAACAGGCGTTCGGCCTGCGAGTTCACGAGCACGATCCGACCGTCCTCGTCGGCGATCACGATCGCGTCCGGTGCCGATTCGAGCAGCCCACGGAACTTCTCCTCGGCCTTGCGTCGATCGGTCACGTCGCGCACGACGCAGAGCACCGACGACCCGCCCCGCGCCTCGAGCGGACTCAGCATGATGTCGACGGGGAACTCCTGCCCATCGCGGCGCCGCGCGAACAACTCCAGGCTCGCCCCCATCGGTCGTGACTTCGGCTCGCTCAGGTACGCCTCGCGGTGGCGGACGTGGCGTTCGCGGAACCGCGCTGGCACCAGTGCCTCGACGTCACGACCGACGACCTCCTCCGGACGATAGCCGAACATCTGCTCGACCTGCGCGTTCGCCCGCAGGATGACACCCGCGGCATCCACGACGAGCAGCGTGTCGGGCGTCGCGTCGAATGCCAGTTGATGGATGTCCATTGTGAGCGAAGTCGGGGCGGAGAGTGCACCGAACCTCTCCCACGAACCGAGCGACCCCGTCCCGGGCCGCATGATCCTCCCGATCAGGAACGAGAACAAGCCTGCGCCCGACAGCCGACCACGTCGCGTGGCGAACCGGGACGCGCTAGCGGAGTTCGAACACCGTCGTGTGTAGCTTGCGTGAAGCGACCGGCTCACCGAGCTCCCGTGCCGGCTCGAACTTCCATCCACGCGCCGCGTCGAGAACCGCGCGGTGCAATCGAGGGAAGCCACAACCGCGATGCAGCTCGGCGGAGAGGACGTTGCCGCGCGCGTCGATCTCGAGCAGGACGACGACTTCACCGGTCTCACCGAGGCGGACGGATTCGCGAGGATAGCGCGGCGGCACATTCTGATCGTCGCGGGCCTTCGCCTCGACGAACGCGACCGGCGGAGCCACGACGGGCTCTGCGGCTACCTCGACGACTTCCGGCGCGGGCTCGACGGCCGCGCGCACACGGGTGCGGATCTGGCGGAGACGCTGCTCCGGCTGGATCTCGGCGACATCCTCGAACCGTTCTTCGGGGCGGAACTCTGCAGGAAGCACGAACGGCTCACTCGGCATCGGGGGTTCGGGCTCGTTCTGTTCCGGCTCGACCGGTTCGTCGACCGTCTCGACCACCACGATGTCGACCGGTTCGTCGAGCAGGAACGCCACCGTCGGGCACGGCGCCCGACCCGGACCGGCGATCGCCCCGCAGCACACGCCGATCCCCACCACGGCACCGACGTGCAGCATCGTCGAGATCAAGAACGTGCGGGGTCTCATCGCGGTCGGAAACGCTCGGTCCTGGACCGGGTTCAGCCGCGGCAGGTTATCCGGTCGACCGCGGACGGAAAAGCCGAACGGCCGCCCGGAGGGCCCCAGCGAGCGGATATCCTCCCGCGAACCATGCACGGAGCACCGGATGACGCCCTCGAATCCACGATCGCCCGCGCGGTCGAAGCCGCCGGGCTCGACGAGAGCTACGTCCCCGTGATTCGGGGCTACGTCGAGGACACATCGGATCTGTGGCGCGTCTGCTGCTCGACACACTGCAATCCTTGCATGCAGGACCTCGGCACCGTCGTCGACCAGGTCCGATCCGAGCGAGAGCCGAGCTGACCCGCATCGCTACGCCGGCGTAACAGCGGTGACGCCCGGGCGCGCTCACTCGAGTTCCGTCGCGCTCGGTCCCGGATTTGCTCGATCCGAGGCCATGACCGCCCGGCGACGATCTCGGCTCACCACCGTCCTCGCGGGCCTCGCCGTGATCGCGGCGTTCGTGCTCGCCAACACCCGCGATCCGAGGAGCCCACAGCCAGTTCCGGCGGTCGAATCTCCGGAAGGCACACGCTCGCTGCCGTCCGCTGCCGAGCTCTGGCGCGCTTCGGTCGAGTCCCCACCACCGGCGTCGAAAACCGACGGCGATGCGGCACGGAGCGAAGTCGCCAGCCCGGCGAGACCGCCACTCTCGGGTACCGTCCGCTTCCCCGATGGTTCCCCCGCGCGCAACGTCCCGGTCCTCGCCTGCACGACACCGGATGCCTGGACCACGCGCGAGACTTGGCGCAGCGTCCGCACCGACGCGCGTGGCGGGTTCCGATTCGAAGAGCCGACGACGCAACCGATGGCGGTTCTGATCGAGGACGACCCGAGGTCGGTTCGCTTCGTCTCTCCCGGCAGTGCGCCGATCGAACTCGTCGCGAACTTGCCGCGCATCGAGCTCCGCGTCCCCACGCTGGTGGGCCGACCGACGGCGGAGGGAATCGGACCGACCGGCGACGCATTCCGGATCCGGCTCCTCCACTGGACCGACCCGTCGTCGATCGCCGCGGTCGAATCCGCGATCGAAGCAGGGACCACGATCCCGCAGAAGATCGAATTCGATGCGACCGATCTCGACGAGATCGCGTCGACGATCGACTCGTGCGCCGTGCCGCCAGGAGCCCTCGTGCTCGCGCAGGTGACGGGCATGCCGTACGAGATCGCACACGCATGGGTTCGCGCACCGGACCGCGCCGTGGCCTCGGAGCTCGACCTGCCGATGCGCGAACGGCGACTCGATTCGGGTGTCCGCGTTCTGTGCAGCGTGCCGGCCGACCGTGCGAACTCCAGGATCCTGTTCGAGGTCGCGACGCTCGACCTGCTGCACTCGTTCTTCCCGTACGACGGCGACCCGCCGCTACTGCCAGCCGACGGCTGCCTGTGGCTCCCACCCGGTCGCTACGAAGTGCACGTGCACCTGTGGGCCGACCAGTCCGGTCCACAGGTCACGCGCCGGCGCACGGTGGAGGTGCCCGACTACGGGTTGGTCGAGACGTCGATCGCGTTCGGCGTCACGGCCGCGTCCAAGTGACCCCCGTCCCCGACGTGTCCGGATACTCGATCCGACCGTCACGGACCCGCACACCGTCGGCGACGTCCTCGGCGAGCAGCAACGCACCGTCCATGTCCACCCAGTCGAGCATCGGCGCGAGCTGACCGATCGCCGAGATCCCCACGGTCGTCTCGGTCATGCAACCGACCATCGTCTTGAGTCCAAGCTCGCGTGCTCGCCCGATCATGCGACGCGCCGGCGTGATCCCGCCCGCCTTCGTCAGCTTGACGTTGATGCCGTGGAACCGCCCCGCGCAACGGTCCACGTCGGCTTCGACCAGACAGCTCTCGTCGGCCACGATCGGCAGCACCGAGTCGGCGAACACGCGTGCGATCCCGGCCTCGTCGTCGGGCGGCAACGGCTGCTCGACGAATTCGACGCCGAGTTCGGCGAGCTTCGGCGCGAACTCGATCGTCTGTTCGGCAGTCCAACCGGTGTTCGCATCGACGCGAAACACCGCGGCGGTGTGGCGGCGCAGCTCGGTCACGATCTCGAGGTCTTGGTCGGTGCCGAGCTTGATCTTGTAGACCGGGAAGTCGGGGAATTCCTCGAGCTTGCGGACCATCGTGTCGAGGTCATCGATCCCGATCGTGTAGTCGCTCGGTGGGCAGGTCGCGAGCGAGAGCCCCCACGCCTCCCACAGCCGCACTCCGCGCAGCTTCCCCCACAGGTCCCACGCGGCTTCGTCGATCGCACACAAGGTGAACCGATCATCGTCGAGTTCGGGGAGCAACGACGCCCACAGTGACTCCGGATCCGCACCGTCCCAATCTTCGAGTCGGGGGCGCAGCACTTCGGTCCGCGCCGCCATGGCGTGCGCGTCGACGCCGTAGTAGGACACGGCAGAACTCTCGCCGAAGCCGCGCTCTCCGGCGTGCTCGAGCTCGACGAAGAAGTTCTCGCGCTCGGCGAAGCTACCGTGAGCGATCGTGAACCGATGCCGCAGCGGCAGCGCGACGACACGCGTCCGTAGCTTCAAGACGCCTTCCCGGTCGGCACGTGCCCGCCGCCTTGGACGACGCCGCCGGACAACAAGAACGACATGAACTTGCCGTGTTCCACCTCGAGCGGGTGGACGTTCTCGCGTGGGAACACGAGCACGTTGCCGGCGAAGTTGAACGACTGCGGGAAGTAGACCGCGACGTGGTCCTTCGTGCCGAAGTCGCTCAGATCGTCGCAGGTCACGAAGCCGAGCATCCGCGGCGCACCGGGGTCGGAACTCAGCGACACCATGACGGGCTTCTCGAACGCGGCGCTCTCGCCGACGAGCGCTCGCAGCACGTCGCGGAGCGTCGTGTACAGGAAGTTCACGATCGGCAGCTTGGTCAGGATCCAATCGGCCAGCCCGAACAGTCGCTTGCCGATCGCGTTCGAGGCGAAGTCCCCGATCAGCGCGACCGACAGGAACCCGACGACGAGCAACGGCCAGGAGATCAAGTGGTTGTCGAGCTTGTCGACGACCCACTCGACGAACGACCAGATCAGCCAGACGGTCACGCCGGCCGGCACGATGACCAGGCAGCCCTTGAGGAAGTTCTTGAAGAGGTTCTTCATCGGTCCACACCTCGGCGCCCGGGTGGCGCCGCCGCACCGTATTCGGTCGGGGCGACCGGATCACGTGGTAGCCCGTCCTCGACGGTTGCCTCGCTGCCGGCACGGCGACAGACTGGTTCGGCCCATCGGCCACTGCCTGACCATGATCCGCACGCTCTGCCTCAGCGGCTTGCTCCTCTCGGTCCTCGCCTCCTGCCAAACCAGCTGGACTTCCTACTACTTCAGCAGCCGGACCGGCGACGCGATCGTCGAGAGCCACGGCGGGCGAGTGTTCCAGGTCGCCTGGTTCCATGACGGCCATCTCTACGGCGCGGACGCGATGTCGCACCCGGACTGCCCACTTCGCGACATGCTGGGCAACGGCGAGGCGGTCGACCATCCGAACCTCGCCACGTGGCGCGAGCAGCTCCGCGAGATGCAGGAACTCGCCAGCCGACCGGACACGAGCCCCGACCGGTTCCTGGGATCGGTCCGCGGTTGCCGTTTCGACGGAGCGGTCGAGCACGCCGTCGAAACCTGGGTCGCCAACGATCCGAGCCGCGCCGCGATGGTCCTCGACGCGCTCCCCGACGTCGAGCTCACGGACCGCTACGCGGAGACGCTGACCTCGCTCGCGCTCGCCAACCCGGCCGACGACGCCCGACTGGCCCGCTGGGCTCGGAGCCTGCTCGCCGAAGACCACGAGAACGCGATCGCGCGCCTGCTCGAGCACGAAAGCGTCGGCCCGGCGACGAGTCGCGCCGTCCTGCACGACCTCGACGAGTTGCGGTCCAAGGACCGCGAGCGCGTATTCGCCGCCGCAGCACGCCACGTCGCGAGCGATCCCGATGCGGCGTTCTTGATCGTCGACGCCGTCGACGAACTGCCGAGCTCCGGCGAGGTCCCGGCCTTGATGGAAGCACTCGACGCCAATCCATCGACCGCGCTCGCGCGGCAGGTGCTGCGGACGATCGACGACCGCATCTCGAACGACCGACTGCAGCTGTTCCAGCGCGCCGCCGCGCTCGTCATGACGCAGCCGGGTTGCCACTACACGATCGTCGACGGACTCGACGAGCTCCTGTCGAAGCATCGCCTTCCGGCAGCCGAAGGCCTCGCGACCGACCCCAACGCACCGGCAGAACTCGTCGTCATGCTCGTCGACCACACCGACGAACTGCTGCTGCGCGACCGCGCGCCGTTCCTGCTCGCAGTGCTCGACGGCCCGCATGGCCAGGTGCCGGCCGTACGGCGCGCGTGCCGACACGCGGCGGAGGAAGAGCTGCCGCTTCGCGATCGGAAGTTCGTGCTCGGCCGGCTCGAGGACTGATCGACATCCGAGAGACGGTCGAGGTGCCGGTGCGCCTGGTGGCTCGCGAACGCTCGGGATCAAAGGCAAGACGCGGGGCGAGTTGCAACCTCGTTCGCGGCGGGCGCGCGCCAGCATCGGGGATCCCGATGCGACTCTGTCAGGTATCGGGATTCCCGATGTTGGCAGGCGCGCGCCGGATCGTGGATGGCGGGCGCCCGCCCGCATCGGGAGTCGAACGCGGTGGGCGCCTTCCAAGATC